>JAYVKY010000274.1:0-2279 GCA_043767965.1 Pseudobdellovibrionaceae bacterium | reverse complement strand
ATACCCAGCATTCCCTGCTTTTTTAAATTTGTTTCATGAATTCTAGCGAAAGATTTTGTAATTACAGCAGAGCAACCTAAAAATCTTGGTGACATCGCAGCATGTTCACGCGACGAACCTTCGCCGTAATTCTCGTCGCCAATAATCATCCAGCCTTTATTTGCCTTTTTATATTCACGCGCTACTTTTGCGAATTCTTTTTTCTCGCCCGTCAGTTGATTGTATCCTTTTCCAATTTCACCACCAGCAGATGTTAAACTAAACGCATTATCTGCACCCAATAGCATGTTGTCAGAAATTTTATCAAGGTGACCTCGGTAATTCAGCCATTTTCCGCCGGGGCTGATATGATCTGTTGTACACTTCCCTTTAGTTTTTGCTAAAATCAAATGGTTTTCAAAATCTTTTCCGTCCCAGACTGTAAACGGTGCCAATAATTGCAAACGTTCTGATGTCGGACTGATAGCAACAGCAACAGCAGCGCCCATTGGTTTTTGATAACCATCCGTATCTGGCATAAATCCTTTTTCTGGTAATTCAGGCGCATGAGGAGCTTTTAACTTTATTTTCCCTTTAGGGCCCACTAACTCGTCAGTCATCGGATTGAAATCAATACGTCCTGCAAGGCCCATTGCCATAACTATTTCAGGTGATCCGATAAAAGATAATGTTTCTGCATTGGCATCATTTCGTCCGCGAAAATTTCTATTAAAAGATGTTAAAATAGTATTTTTATCACCTGATTTAATATCGTCACGCTTCCATTGACCGATACATGGTCCACAGGCATTCGCCAATGCCACTGCGCCAACTGATTCAAACGTCGCCATTTGTCCGTCGCGCGTAATTGTATTTTGAATTTGTGTTGATCCCGGAGACACCAAAAATGGTTGCGGCATCTTCAAACCTATACTCATCGCTTGTTCTGCAATCGTCGCAGCTCTGCCAATATCTTCATATGAAGAGTTCGTACACGAGCCAATAAGGGCCGAAGACAGTTTTGTTGGCCAATTATTTAATTTGGCTTCTTCGGCAATTTTTGAAATCGGACGAGCTAAATCAGGCGTGTGCGGCCCAACCAAGTGCGGCTCTAGTATTGATAAATCAATTTCATAAACTTCATCAAAATATTTTTTAGGATTTGCAATGACATCATCATCTGCACGTAAAATATCTTTATTTAAATCCGCGACAGCAGCTAATTCTTTACGTCCCGTAGCAGCTAAATACCCTGCCATTTTTGCATCATATGGAAAAACTGAACATGTTGCGCCAAGCTCTGCACCCATGTTTGTAATTGTTGCCTTACCTGTACAAGAAATTGAATCAGCACCCTCACCGAAATACTCTACAATTTTATCAGTACCGCCTTTAACCGTCAGCATTCCACAAAGTTTTAAAATCACATCTTTAGCAGAGGTCCAACCGCTCATTCGACCCTTTAAATGTACACCGATTAACTTTGGATTTTTAACTTCCCATGCAAGCCCTACCATCACATCACTGGCATCAGAACCACCAACACCCACTGCACACATTCCAAGGCCGCCGGCATTTGGTGTATGCGAATCTGTTCCGATCATCAAGCCACCTGGGAAGGCATAATTTTCTAAGATGACTTGATGAATAATTCCAGCGCCTGGCTTCCAGAAACCGATATTATATTTTGAAGATGTCGAGGCCAAAAAATCAAAAACTTCTTTGTTTGAATTATTTGATGCAACCATGTCTTTTTCTTTACCTTGATAGGCCAAAATCAAATGATCACAATGAACAGTCGATGGCACTGCGGCTTCAGATTTTTCAGCAAGCATGAATTGTAATAACGCCATTTGCGCCGTTGCATCTTGCATAGCTACACGGTCAGGGTGCAGTAATAAAAAACTTTTACCGCGCTCAATCTCTTGATTCTGGGGGTCAGCTAAATGCCCGTAAACAATTTTTTCACCCAAAGTCATTGGTCGGTTCAGACGTTTTTTTATAATCTCTAGTCGTGATCTTGTTGTTACGTAAACTTTTTTAACCATCTCGGGTGTTGTTTCAATTTTTGCAGCCATTTGGTATCTCCTTGAGTTTGAATTCATGTTTAAACATTATCATCATCGGTTAAAATCTAAGTTGAAAAAAATGAATACTTAGAATACTATTTATTCCTATAGGGAATATATATGAAAACACAGTTTTCCAGACGTAAAGCTCGACAATGATCGAGGGCATCGAAGCACTATTAGCACTAGAACGCACAGGCACAATCAGTGAAGCCGCAGCACAATTGCGCC
>JAYVKY010000273.1:0-3768 GCA_043767965.1 Pseudobdellovibrionaceae bacterium | reverse complement strand
GAAAATTTTTTGTCTTCTAGGGCTGAATTTGGTTTCACAGCTGTCGTCGTTGAAACTGCAGACGCAGTTGTTGCGTTTGCAGCAGCGCGAACCGTGGCTGAAATCACAAAGCAAATAACCAATAATGAACCAAGGAAAAATCGTGTGTTCATATTTATGGTGCCTTTCTGTCTCGATTTGAGACACTCGTGCTATACATTGCGATATCTATACCAAAGTCTATGTGTTGAAAGTGACACCAATAATACATTAAGTACCTAATGTGATTGTGCAGTGGCTAACAATAAGAAATACTTACTATTGATTTTTCTTATGGCAAAGTGGTTCAATGTATTTAAATCAAAGGCTGTCAAACTGCCCCAAACGCAAATTATAATTTTAATTATAAAGGCAAAGGTTTTCATTAAATGAATTCAAAAAACATACTGATTTATACAGATGGTGCTTGTTCGGGTAACCCGGGGCCGGGTGGTTACGGCAGTATCATCATTGTCGATTCAAAATCTGTGACAGAGCTGGGCCAGCATTTTTCACAAACAACGAATAATCGTATGGAAATGCAAGCAGTGATTTCAGCTTTGCAATTTTGTTTGGACCGGTTTGATTCTGTGGTAACGCTGCGAATTTTTACTGATTCAGTCTATGTGATTCGTGGTTCGACACAATGGCTCTTTGGTTGGAAAAAACGGGGTTGGCAAACAGCACAGGGACTTGAAGTTACAAATCAAGATCTGTGGCAAACGATGGATCAATTGCTGCAACAAATTTCAAAAAAATTTTCTTTAAAAATTAAATGGAGCTTTATTCGTGGCCACAAGGGTATTGCGGGTAACGAACGCTGCGATGAAATCGGTGTTGCATTTTCAAAACGAAATTCGATTGAATTGTACACCGGACCTGCAAGTACATACCACTTTGATGTTTCCGTTGTACCCGCCGAAGAACCCTTACCCGAAATGAAGGGGGCTGCAACTTCGTCAGAGAAAAAAGAAACTTGGTACCTGAGTCTGATCAATAATCAAGTCGCAAAATACAACATATGGAAAGACTGCGAAGCGGCTGTCAAGGGTCGCCCCGGAGTCAAATTTAAAAAAGTAACATCACTTGCTGAAGAACAAAAATTACTAAAGGCTTGGGGTAAAGCATGAACATTGAAAATCAATTTATATTAATCACAGGGGCTAATCGCGGTATCGGATTTGGTTTTGCAAAAGCTTGCGCAAAGAAAAAGGCACATTTGATTTTAGCTATCAGAAAAAATGACAGTCAGTTGACTGAAGAGCTTAAAAAAATCGGAGCCCTGTCTGTTGTTGTGATAGAAGCAGACTTGTCAACACGTGCTGGCGCCGAAGATCTGATTGGAAAAGTTCAGAATTTAAAAATTGATATTTTATTTAATAATGCAGGCTTGTTAACAGGTGGTCTGCTTGATGAGCAATCGATTGATGATATTTATACTATGCTGCAAGTGAATGTGAACTCATTAATTCAATTAACACATGCGCTTGTACCAAAAATGATTGCGCAAAAGCATGGAAAAATTATAAATCATTCAAGTGTTTCAGCAATTATGCATTTTCCGTCGGCTACAACCTACGCTGCAGCCAAAGCAGCGGTCTGGGCATTTACCGATTGTTTAGAACAAGAACTAAAAGGCACGGGTGTTTCAACCTTATGCTTGCTGACGCCGGGAATTAAAACCCGTATGTTTGATCAAATTACAGATTTATATTCAAAAAATATCAACGTTCCAAAAGGGTCGATCAGTACTGATGACTATGCTTTGAAAATTATTTCAGCCATTGAATCTGATCAAACACAGTTGACACCCAGAGGGCTGACCGGGCTGGGATTTTGGGCCGCAACACATACTAAAAGCCTATTCAATTTCGGCGTTTCAAAGGCATTTAAAGGACGCTAATATACTGAATATCGACCTAAAATGGCCCTACGCTTAAGCCACAAAATTTTAAGTTCTGAGCCAAGTAAGAAATTATTTATCCGTCAAGACTGGCCATTATTTTTAGTTCAAGAAAGCTTAAGAAAACAAAACAAATTATTCTAAAACCAGCATATCGTAATCAATTTTTTTAGTTTCATAATCACCGATTGAATTCACAGTACTGACCTCGGCCAGATTTTTTTTATTATAGGCATCAATTAAAAAACTGATATCAGTTCGTCCTTGAAAGTAATTTTTCGAAATATCCTTCAGGGATTTTTTTCGAAGCTCTAGAATTTTTTGAGTCGAGGCAATTTGTTCAAAGCTATTGATCAGGTCTTGTCTGGCGATTTCAATTTGTTGATTTAGTTCAAGATCCGTATGCATAGTTTTATTTTTTTCAATTTCAAGATTTAGGCTTTTGATTTTTCGATCAAGTTCCGACTTGTTGTTATCAAAAGTATAATCCAATTTAAGACCAACAAGGTACTTTTGGTAATTTGAATTAGTGGCCTCATCCCAGGCTTTTGAATTTGAGGGGTCATAACCAGATTGTGTGTATTTCCCATAAAGACTTAGCAATGGCAGATTTGAATTTTCAACGGATGATAACTGTTCTTGGGCTGATTTAAATTTAAGCTGTTGATACTGAAATTTTTTTAAATGCTGGATTTCATAGTTTGAAAATTCTGGGCACTTAAACTGTGGTAAAATCGGGTCGAATTCAACAGTTGTATTCGCAGCTATATTTAAAATTGTTTTTAAGCTTAACAATGTCTGTTCCAATTGGGTTTGATCTGATTTTAAAGATTGCTTTTTAGTTTCAAATTCAGAAAGTGCTTGTTCAAGTTCGCCAGCACTGGCAAATTGATGTGATTTCTTTTCTTGGGCCTTATTGGCCAACTTTTGATAATCAGTCATCAGCTTTTTATTTTCTTCAACTGAAACTGCAAGTGATTTTGACTTCCAAAAAATTTGTAAAATTTCTTTTTGGGCGGTCATTTGATCAAATTCGGATTGAATTTTTTTAAGTTTAAAATCATTTGATGCCGAATTTAAAAGTGAGCGATCTTGTGATCCGAAAAAATTGGGAAACACGGGTTGATCAAAACTGACCGCTAAATAATTTTGATTCGCATCTGTATTCAGAGGTGATGTGAATGTTCCGTAAGTGTTATTTAGTTGTGATAATTCTAAACCCAATGTCGTGCCTGATAAAAATCGTTTTGACAAAAGCCACGTGGCCTTATTTAGGTCGTTGTTTTGCTGAAGCGATGTCGAGAGCGAATCAGTTTGATCATGTTGCTTTGAAAAATCCAGCGTCGTGTTCAACTTGTATTTCAAATTGATCAGTTCAAATAAGTATTCATTCAAATTAAGTGTATTTTCAATCTCTTTGGGTTTCGTACTTTGAGAATTATAAAGTTCAATCACATTTTTGTTGTTTAGTATTATATTTTGTTTTACGTCAGCTTGCGCCACGTTCAATGTTGATAAAATTGCAAAAACGAATAAAGAAATATAAGGTTTTAGTAATAGTGACATAGTTAGCTAGGAGCCTAAATGCGTATCTCTGACGTTTCAATTAAAAATCCAGTTATGGCATGGATGATCATGCTTTTTTTTATGATTTTTGGTGCGGTTTGTTTTTCGCGGTTAGGTATCAGCCAATTTCCTGATGTTGATTTTCCGACAGTGAATGTCTCTGTAGCTCTTTCAGGAGCATCGCCTGAAGTTATCGAAGCCAATGTCGTTGAACCGTTAGAGGATCTTCTGACAACCGTTGAAGGGCTTAAAAATTTAGATTCAACCAGCCGTAGTGGCCG
>JAYVKY010000272.1:0-7996 GCA_043767965.1 Pseudobdellovibrionaceae bacterium | reverse complement strand
ACCAACGCTCTAATGCTGATAATAAATTTGGCGCAACATCGCTGGCAGAAACGTAAAATTGGTTATCGTGACTGACGACAACCAATTCACCATCTTTTGATTTCGAATTTTTAAGTGATGCTAATTTCAAAAAAAATCCTCTGATTAAAAAACTAAAAATTATTCAAATGCTAATAATAAATTCATACCGATGCCGCGAGAATTTTTTAAAGCAAAGGCCAAATCACTAGAAACAGTTTCGAAAAATAAATTTAAACCTAAATTCGGAGTAAATTTAAATTGCGCACCAAAAGTGATGGGCATAATCATTGATTTAATTTCAGTCAGCGTACAGCCCGAGCATTCATCACCTAATTTCATTGATAAACTGGGACCCAGATAAATTCCGGCGTAATCTTCAAGTTTAAACATAAAGTGAACGGGAACTTCAGCATAGGTAATTTTACCGCTTGATTCAGTCCCGCTGAAATCGAACTTGAAAGGCCTTTCAGAATAAAATAACCCCGTACGCAAACCAAATTGCGGAGCAAAATTAATAACTGTTGAACCACCTAGCTGAATTCCCATGCTCTGCTTGCTTGATGTTGCACCTATTGTATCCATCGAGTTCCATTTAAAACCCGCCTCAAGTGCTGGCATCGAATACGACACTTCGGCAAACGCGTAACCAGAAACAACTGTAAATAAAGCCAAAATAATTTTTTTCATAAAACCTCCGGAATAAAAATTCGATATTAAATTTCTGTGTTCAGAATACCACTTTTATGCGAAATCTGAAGTAACCATTAAGACCCTATGCGACAAGTGTTGGCCTTTACGCACAAAGAATAAACAATGACCTATGTCTGATTTAAAATTGTATAATTATTTTCGTAGCTCAACCTCATATCGTGTTCGCATTGCCTTAGAAATTAAGAAACTGCCATATGAATATATCCCTGTGCATTTGCTAAATAACGGCGGTGAACAAAATGCCCCAGAATACCGAAAAATAAATCCCATGGGTGGAGTCCCCACCCTTAAACACAATGATTTTATATTGGCACAATCTGACGCGATTATTGAATATCTGGACGAAGCTTTTCCACACAGCCAAAAACTTTTTCCCGAAAATATAACCCAGAAGGCGAAAATTCGTGAATTTTGCCAAATTATAAATGCCGACATTCACAATTATGGAAATTTAAAAACTTTACAGTACCTAGAAAAAAATTTTAATGCTGGTGACGAGGTCAAAAATAAGTGGATTAATGACTGGTTTACGTTAGGCCTACGTGCGTGTGAAACACACTTGTCACAATCAAGTGCAAAATTTTGCTTTGGTAATGCTGTAACCGCTGCTGATTGTTTTCTGATTCCGATGATATTCACATCGAATAGATTTAAAATTGATTTATCTGAATTTAAATATATAAACCGTGTGAATGAAAATTGTATGGCATTACCTGAATTTCAAAAAGCACATCCGTTTAAACAGATCGATACACCTGCAGATCTCAGGGCTTAGATCGCTTCCTGATTCTATTATTTAAATAATCTTGAACAGCACTTTCGTTTGACAACCAATTTCTTTTTTCTTTGTGCGCTTCAAGCTTTCCTGATCTAGCTAATAAATTTAAATATTTTTCAGAAAAATCACAACGTTTTGATAGCTCGGATAACAAAATTAAATCATTAGCTTTAGATGACTTTGAACTTATCGCTTTTAAATAAATTTGAATTGATCTTTCAACGGCTTGAGCAATAAATTTTTGAATATCAGTAACATGACCTTTATCTGCTTTTTCCAAGCATTGATAATATTTTTTTCGATCGTTTTTCAAAATAATAACCAGAGGGTACCCTTTTTGTAATAAAATGAGATTCATAAATAAACGCGCCGTTCTGCCGTTTCCATCCGTAAACGGATGAATATGAACTAATTTATGGTGCGCCAAAGCTGCCAATTGGACTGCATGCATTTTTTTTGAGTTTGATTTAATCCAAGTGATTAAATCATTCATCATTTGTGGCACTTGATAAGCTGATGGTGGCTTATGAGAAGAGCCCGTGATCATAACATCGCCAGATCTGTAGAGCCCAGTTTCATTTTCTTCGATATCTTTGATAATAAGCTGCTGGAGCGATCTGATTAAATGCTCGTTAATTGTATGCCTTTTTTCATGCTCAATCATTTCATACAGATAATGAATTGCTTCGTGATGATTTTTAGCCTCTAGGTGATCTTTTAATGACTTTCCCTTAACAGTTATACCTTCGTTAATAATAAAATAAGTTTCTTTTAATGTCAGTCGATTGCCTTCGATCGCATTTGAATTATAAGTTAGATCAAAAGAAAACTGTTCTTTTAATTTTTGAACAAGCCTGGGCGATAGCGGTCTGGCGTCATCAATCAGCTTTAAATTCTGATCAATTCGCCTTAAAATCATGGTTAACATCAAAAACCTCTTAATATGGTATAACTATATAAATACTGTATACCATATTAATAAAATTACAATTTTTAAAGATTAATCTGCGTATATTTGCGTGATTATGGTGTTTATTCACGCGAAGCCAACTTAAATACGATACAGCGGCCTCAACGCCCACAATAGGCAACGCTCTATCCCCGCCCGATAAACAGAAAACTCCATTTATCAACCACAGGAACGAAAATAAAAACCAACATTGAAATATTGGTCCACATGAAAAAAGCGAACCAGCGTTCGCGGGCGTCTGATTTGTAAACTCTGAAAAATTCTTTCAATAAAAAAAATGTAAACGGGAAAATAAAAAAAACATAGAACCAGCTGGTTTGTAAAAAAAATGGGGCTGCCACTGCAACGCCGGCATATGCAAAAGTATATAACCCGACATGAAACAAAGTTTTTTTCACGCCCAGCGTAACTGGCAACGTGGGGATTTCACCCGCTGCATAATCATCTTTAAATTTGATTGCTAGCATCCAAAAATGCGGCATCTGCCACAGAAACATTATTAAAAATAAATAAATTGATTCACTATTGAAAATATTTGGATTGTTCACTGCATAGCCAATTGTAATTGGCAACGCCCCAGGAATGGCACCAGGCACAGCGGCAAAGGCCCAACGTCGCTTCCACCACATTGTGTACAGAACATTGTATAAAATAAGCGATATAAGCGCCAAAATCCCTGCCGTCGTTGATTGCGTGAACAACATATTCACGCCGACAAAAATCATTACGCAGGCTAATATGCCTGCCGCCATGGGCGTCAACTTGCCCGAGGCAATAGGCCGATTTTTTGTGCGGGCCATTTTTTGATCTAAACGCCATTCTTGAACTTGATTTAGCGCTAGACTGCCAGAGCTTAAAAAATAAAGCCCACCAATAAAATAAATGAAATGCCTGTAATCAAATGTCGATTCAATAAAAAAGCCGGTTGCATACCCTGCTATACCGGCTAATAAAACAAAAATAACGATCCCAAATTTTGTCAGCTGACTGAAAATTTTGAACACCGTTTATAAAACCGAACTCACTGTTACGCGAGAATAAATATCAAGTGCTGTCATAATAAACAATAGGGCTAAGAAAATAAATCCTGATGCAAAAATAATTCGATTGAATATTGTATCGTATTTCAAATGCATGAACCACGCCATGACCATAAAGGCCTTAACAGCTGCAATTCCGAAGGCAATTAACGCAGCAAAGGGACCAAGGTATTCATGGATGGCATGAAAACCAACAGTTAGAAAAGTTAAAATAAATAATGCACCTGCGACTTTAAAATATGTCGCTAATGGCATAATGTGATGTTCTTCGCTGTGATTATTTGTTTGATGATTATCATGATTATTCGACATAAATAACTCCTATCTATCCGACCAAATAAAGTAATGGAAATAAAAAGATCCAAATCAGATCTATCACATGCCAGAAAATTCCGACACCTTCGACGGCTGTGTAATAATTAGAATTAAAATCACCGCGCATACATCGAAATAAACACCAACCAATCATCGCCATGCCTATCAATACGTGAATACCATGCAGACCCGACATGCAAAAATAAAAACCAAAGTACATTCCCAAATTTGTGCTGACGACAGGGCTTTCACCAAGTTCAGCCAGATGATGATTCAGCATTTCTAGATCTAGCATACGTCCTGGAAAAATGCCCATATGAAATTTATGCGTATATTCGAAATATTTAATCGCCATGAAAACTGCACCACATAAAATCGTTACAGCCAGTGCAATGACCGCTTTTTTGGCCTGATTAATTTGGCAATAATAAATACCCAAGGCCATCGTCAATGAAGAAAAAATCAGAACCAATGTATTAATAAAGCCTAACCGCCAGTCCAAAAACTTTGCGCCCTCGGCAAACATTGCAGGGTATTTCATGTGAAAAAGAATATACCCAACAAATAATCCACCAAACATTAAAACTTCAGTGGCCATGAATAACCAAATACCCTGCTTTGCTGATGAAAACTGGTGACTGGCATCACGATAGTGTTCTTGAACAGGAACGCCATCAATCATTTTACTTGTACTCATAAGGCCCCGCCGTCACAACTGGTTCATGGTCAAAGTTATGTACACTCGGAGGCGAATCGGTCTCCCATTCAAGGGTTTTTGATCCCCACGGATTTTTTGCAGCCTTTGCCCCGTTAATTAATCCATCAATAATTGTATACAATGCGATTAAAAAACCGATAGCAATCAACCAAGATCCTACCGTTGATACCCGGTTTAAAGGTTCATACGCAGGAATATAATTAAAATATCTGCGCGGCATTCCCATCGCGCCTAAAATAAATTGCGGAAAAAACGTCACGTTGAATCCGACAAAAATAAATACCCATGACATTCTGGCCCAGAATTCAGAGTACATTTTACCGAACATTTTCGGAAACCAATAATAAAATCCGCCCATAATAGCCATCAGTGTACCACCCACCATCACATAGTGAAAGTGTGCTACAACAAAATAGGTGTCATGAAAATGCACATCGACTGGAATAACTGCAAGCATAATTCCCGTGACTCCACCAATCGCAAATAAAAATAAAAATCCCAATGCAAATAACATCGGTGATGCGAATTCAATTGAACCCTTATACATCGTTGCAATCCAGTTAAACATTTTAATCGCAGTTGGCACGCCCACAAGCATTGTTAAGAATGAAAACACAATGCCCGCAAGTTCCGATTGACCCGACACAAACATGTGATGACCCCAGACGAAAAAAGAAACTGCAGCAATACCTAGTGAAGAGTATGCAATTGCCGTGTAACCAAAAATAGTTTTTTTAGAAAATGTCGTAATCAATTCTGAAATCACACCCATCGCAGGTAAAATCATAATGTAAACAGCAGGGTGGGAATAGAACCAAAAAAAGTGCTGAAATAAAACAGGGTCTCCGCCCAGTTTCGGATCAAAAATACCAACTCCAAAAGTTTTTTCCATAGCTAGCAATAATAAAGTAATTGCAAGTATTGGTGTCGCTAACACTTGAATGATCGCCGTTGAATACAAGGCCCAAACAAATAATGGCATTCTCCACATCGTCATACCAGGGCAACGTAACTTATGGACTGTTACGATAAAATTCAAACCGGTAAGAATCGAACTCATACCGGTAATAAAAGCAGCCAAAACCATTGTTGTTACAGCTGTTCCAGATCGGATTGAATATGGAGTATAGAACGTCCAACCCGTATCAATTTTTGTAGAAAACATTGTAAACACAGCAAGCGTCGCGCCCGCCATTAAACAATACCAACTGGCTAAATTTAATTTTGGAAAGGCCACGTCCTTAGCGCCTATTTGTAGAGGCAAAAAGAAATTGCCTAAAATTGCTGGAATACCTGGAATAATCACCATGAAAACCATAATGGCCCCGTGGTATGTCATAATTTGATTATAAGAATCGGCACTTGGTAACAACTGTCCTGTTGTTTTACCTAAGGCATCAACAGCGTTGTACGCAAATAATTCTCCGCGCAATAAAAGCGCTGCAATTCCGCCCATCAAGAAAAAGGTCATGACGGAAATGAAATAAAGAATTCCGATACGCTTATGGTCTAAAGTTGTTAACCACGACCACAAGCCTTTTTCTGCATTTAAATAGTTACTACCATGTGCTGCATGAGCCATCACTGTACCCCTTTATTTAAGACCTTTAATATATTCAATCAACGCTGTAACTTCTGATTCGGAAAGCTGACCCTGAAACATCGGCATTCGTGCAGCAGTTCCAAAACCCTTCACAATTTTTGCTTGTGAATTCAGAATCGATTCGCGCAAATAATTTTCATCCACCTTCGGAACAACGCCGTCTTCAAGTTGATGATTTTCAGACCCAAAAACTTTTTGTAACGATGGCCCCACTTTGACAGCTGGGTTATCGACATTATGGCAAGAGGCACACGCCCGAGTTTGAAAAAGTTTAGCCCCACGTTGTGCCATAGGTAATGATGATACCTCTGATTCGGTTGTTAGCCATTGATCGAACTCTTCTTGTGTTACAACTTTTAATTTAGTGATCATGCCCGAGTGTTGCGTTCCGCAGTATTCGGTACAGAAGACATGAAATTCACCCAATTTGTCTGCATTAAACCAAACTGCTGTATAGCGCCCTGGCACAGCATCTTGTTTAATTCGAAAGCTGGGCACATAAAACGAATGTAAAACATCCTCAGCTGCTAAAATAATTTTAACATCACGACCAACAGGCACAACAACCTCAGTTGATTTGACTCCGTTTTTATATTCCGCAGTCCAGGCCCACTGCTTACCGGTGACGTGAATTTCTAAAGCATTTTTAGGCATAGTGCGCATATCGTGATAAATTATCCAACCCCATGCAAATACAAACAGAAATAAAATTAATGGTATGACAGACCATAAAATTTCAAGCCGCGTATCATGGGTAATATATGCTGTTTTATCGTTGGCTGATTTACGTTTGTATTTAATAGCAAAATAAATCATTCCGCCGATAACAATCACACATGAAACCAAACTGATCACTAGTAAAAAAGCATATAGATTATCAACGCCTTTTGCTATTTCTGTGCCTTGAGTCGGCATAAACGTTTCTGCTTTCGCAGAAAAAGTAGTTAATTTTTGTAACACCCATAAAAACATGGCTACACCTTCTCTCTTCTTGATCTAAATAAAATTGGAACTAACCAAACACCTAATAAAAAGGCCGTCAATGCGCCACCCATTTGAACAAGGCGAAAAACTTGAAGACCATATTTTGACTGGTGCTGATCATACTTAAAACAAAATAACATAACTGAATCGACAAGATTTCCGACATGTCCTGCCGCCGTTTCATTTAAACCTAATTTAACATCCCGGGGTTCAAATTCGATACCGTGTAAATAACGACTGATCACGCCCGTTGGCGAAATCATAATCGCTGCTGATGCGTGTGACCATTCATTGGCTTTTTCATTCCAGCGGTATTGAAAGCACACTTGTTTCATTTAAGCATCGATCGTATTTTGATCTGCAGTGACAAAATGAAACCCATTTTCTGTGCCTGGACGCCCATAAACTTTCATGTAGCTGTCTTTTTTCTTCTGACCAAGGCCTGCTTTTTCTGGCGTATTTTCCGAGGCATCAAAACTGAAAGCGATCACATTAAATTTTTCACCAGGGTTCCAGTCGATTTTTTTTAATCCTTCAATCACGCCATTAAAATGAAAACTGCACAACCCCGGACATTGATAGTACATTGGGCTGAGCATAACGGGTTTATGTTTTTCAAAAAAACTTGATAACAAAACAGTTTCGCCTTTTTCATTTTTGACTGATAAATTCAAATCAATTTTTTCACCGATTTTTTCAGAAATAGTAACGCCTTTTAATTCTTCAGGCACCTGCGCAGAATTTGTCTCGGCCTGCACGCCTGTGTATTTGGCGCCTGCACGTGAGGAAACCGACTGCGAAAACAGCACTTGCGAAAAAATTGAAAAAGAAATTAAAAAAATAAACCTCATTAAAT
>JAYVKY010000271.1:0-3071 GCA_043767965.1 Pseudobdellovibrionaceae bacterium | reverse complement strand
ATGTCGAAAAAAGATTTTGAGCTGGCGGCTGCAAGTTTCGAAAATGCAATTCGCTTTGATATTCTTAATTCTGCAGCTTACGCGAATTTGTTACTTTGTCTTAATTTGCAGGGTCTCCATGCAAAGGTAATACTTCTAGCAAATAATGCTTTTGATCAGGAAAGGTTTAAAATCATTAACGAGGGCACTGAGGGCCTTGCAGCGATGTATTCTAATTTAGGATTTGCATATCTGAAAAATGGTAATGCCCAGAAAAGTTTTAAATTTTACTGTATTGCTTCAAAGCATAACCCTAACTGTCCAATCCCACTTTTTCGGACCGGGTAAATCCCACTTGATCGGACCACCCAAAACATGGTTGTAATTGGGTTAATTTTCTTTGTCAAAATCTTTCAATAAAATGCGGCCTTTCATGCGATAACTTTCGCCTTCAAAGATACAAATATTTGCTGTTTCAAACATCCTGTCGATCGCAGCATTTGCTAGCACTGGATCACTAAAAACCTGCGGCCATTCGTCAACATCACGGTTGCTTGTAAGCACCATCGCTGAGTTATGCTTTCGACGGTCAAACAAATCAAATATTTCTTCACTGACATCACGATTCATAGACACCACACCCCAGTCATCTAAGATCCAAAGTTTTGACGTCAGTATTTTTTTAAATAAACTATCTAACGTGTTTTCTTTTTTTGCCGCAAGTATTTTTTTCGTAAGCCTTTTAACGCTCGTACAGTAAACTTTATGACCGTAGCGGGCAGCTTGCATTCCAATAGAAATTGCACAATGTGTTTTTCCAGTCCCTGGATTTCCTAGAAAAAGTGCGATCTCATTTTTTTCAATAAATTTTAATGTCGCAAGCTCTGCTATGCTTTGGCGGGGTATCTTCGGATTAAAATCCCAATTAAATTGCTCTAAACTTCGTAGCTCTGGAAACTGCGCCTGCGCTATTCGCCGTTGAATTGCTGATTCATTTCTAAAATCTATCTCAACCTCTAACAACTCAGATAACCAGTTTAATTCAACAGCTTTTTTATTTTTTTGTAGAATTTCGTCAAGCTCTTTACAACTTTGAAACATTTTCAGTTTTTTAAACTGACCTTTTACCGTTTCTAAATTCATTCTAATTCCTATCCTTTCAAAATTTGTTTTATGTTCACTTTATTGAATCAAATGCAAATGCTTTTTGTAAACACTCATTGGTCTCGTAAATTTACCGTTTGCTGATTTAAAACCCTCCTCTTCTTGGCTGACTGTTTTCGACTGTGATAACTCTTGTTGGGTTAATTTCAGCAATGAATAAATTGTTTTTAAATTGACCTGCGATAGCTCAATCGCCTCACGGCAAACTTTATTAATTGAATTTGCTGAATATTTTTTATCTAACGACAACAGACCCCAGATCACACGCAAATCAACAAAACCATCACCTCTGGATAATATAATATCCACAAAGCGGCCAACATCTTCTCCTAATTTATTCGCACGCAAAATATAATGGCCATGATCTTTTAATGTTTTCTCATAATCTTGCTTGTAGCAGTCCTTGCAAGCCTTACTGATAAAGGGATCTGTAATTCTGTCGTAAATATCTAACAGCAATCCTTTACAATAAATCGTCACTTGGGTTCGACTCCCAATAACAAAACACTCCTGGCTTCGCCACTGATCATGGATGCGGTAGTATTTATTTTCAAAGCGCACATAACCATCAAGGCGCGTTTTAGAATAGGTCATCGTCTCGATTTCAAAAGCTAAACTTGGAAGTGGACGTAGCATCGGCGCTTCTTGATTTAAAAAAACTTCTAACGGCTTTTGCAAATGTGTTCCATGCTTTCGCATGTTCGCTAACTCACCTTTTTTATCAATGTGCTCTTGTGCTGATTTTAAATTGTAATTCTTTAAATCATAGGACTCAAAAAGTCTGCGCACATATTGAACCGATCTTTCAACTTTACCTTTCTTCTGTGGATCAGACGGCGGCAATGCTTCAATCGTAAACCCGTAGTGAGTTGCAAACCTTTCATAGCCGGGATTACATACTGGCTCATGTCGTGACGCTGTCGTAACAAACACTTTTGGATTATCTGATGTGACTTTACGAGGAACACCGCCAAGCTCTTTAAACATGCTTTGTAAAACTTCGATCGTCGTTGAAAAATTGAGACTCTCAACGACGCGAACCATCTGATAGCGGCTGTGACCTAAAATTCCAATAAACACTGAAATCATTTTCTTCTTACCAGTCTTTGCATCAACCACATCGCAAAGCTTCGCCCAGTCCACTTGTAAACATTCACCAGCCACATGAATAATTTCTTCCGATGATTTAATCATTGAAATTGATTTCATAAAATTATTTCTATGCATGTATCTGTAAAATGTTGAACGTGGAATCGGCGTCTTTAATTCTTCAAAAATAGTTTGTGGAGACCACTCAGCTTTAACCCGTTCAACAATCCAATCTTTTTCGGATTCTAAATATTTATCTGTTTCAATTATTTTATTTAAATTTTTATCGATTGTCACAAACGGTGACTCTGGAAATGGAGGTAGCTTTTTAATTCCTGCACGATATCTTTTCTCGCCAGAAATAATTTCTACAATGTAATTGTATTCAAGCGCTAAATCACGCACTGATATAATATAGCCTTTACCCTTTTGTAATATTTTTTGAATTGCAGTAACTGATTTTCCATCAATTAAGTGCTCAATGATTTTTCGATCCACGCTGATTTTCTCCAATATTTTTTTGCCGTTTTTTATGCGCATAAGCTCCTTGATGTTTCATGTTGTTGAACATCAAAAGCTTACTAATATTGGGTGGTCAGACGTGGTTATACTTTAAGCGTTTAACCCGGTCCAATTGAGTGGGATTTGTATCCCCTCAAACCGGTCCGCTTTCGTGGGATTGATCCGCGTCATGGCGGTCCCGATTAGTGGGACTGGACACCGTGGCTGACAGTTCCTGATTGTTTAAAACAAGGTGTCAGTCGCACGCATCTTTATGATCCAAATATTAACAAATCTTATCAAGCGATGGCGGTTGATTTTGGCACAGCGATTGCGCC
>JAYVKY010000270.1:0-3331 GCA_043767965.1 Pseudobdellovibrionaceae bacterium | reverse complement strand
GCAACTTCGCCTCTTGAATTTGTTGTGCCTGGTGCAAGCGTTGAGAATTCGTTAACGTGTGATCCGAAATTAAATTCAACATTTACAAGTGTTGTTATCAGTGCATCAGACAGCAATCCGACAGTTGCCGCAAATTGTTCACCAGCCGCAGGTATGTATATGTGGACAGTTTATAAGAACTCTGACCCGACGGCTGTTGTCATCTCTGGTTTATCCGGTGGCAGTTCAACGCCAGATTTTAAAACTTTTGCTGCTGGTCAATACCGTATTTATTTATACGCGACATCAACAGGATCTGCCCACTGGCAAAGTACGGCTCCGTTAAATGTGACAGTGGCACAAGCTGTGAATCCGCCGCCATTAACTTCGATTCAATGTACCCCAAGAATTAATGGAACATTAACGTCTCTGACAGTGACAGCGTCGTCAACGAATCCGCTGATTAGTGCTAACTGTGCGCCAACAAGCATACAATACAATTGGACGGTCACTCGTAATGGTCAAACGGTACAAGTACCGGGACTTGCCGGGGCCAATTCAAATCCAAATTTTTTAAATTTGGGTGTTGGAACATATTTAATTTATTTAACAGCAAGCAACCCAAACAATACATCTTGGAGCACAACAACTCCGTTGGTTTTAACAGTTGATACGGTCAATCCAAGTACTCTGACTCTAAATTGTGCGCCAAGATTAAATTCAACTTTTATTTCAGTCAGTATTGCTGCAAATGGTACGAACCCAACACTGACATCAGGTTGTGATCCGTCATCGGCTGTGCACACATGGGTTGTTTATCGAAACGGGCAACCGATCACTGTTTCGGGTATTTCTGGCCCGTCATCAACTCCTGATTTTATTTCTGCAGGTTTAGGTGCCTATCAAATTTATTTAACAGCCACGGCCCCAGGTTATAATGCCTTTGTTCTGGCGAATCCATTAGAAGTGATTGTGGGCCCGGCAATTATACCCATCAGACACGTGACATATAATAAAAATGTTTTAGTCACAGATAATAAAGTCGATATTTTATTAGTTGTTGATGATTCAAATTCAATGGCACCTGAAAATACGCAACTGGCACAACGCCTGCAAGGCTTCGTCAATGACTTAACAACTTCAAATGTTGATTGGCAAATGTGTGCGACTGTCACCAGAGCACAAGACGTGAATGGGAACGGAACCCTGTATTGGGGAGCTTCAAGAAACTGGGTCAGTTATGTGGGCTCGCCGTCATGGATTATGGCTCTTGGTGCAACAGATCCGTATGGGATCTTTACAAAAACAATTGCAGGAATTGGCGCCGGATGGGCGGGTACTGATGACGAGCGCGCAATTAAAGCCGCATTTTGGCACGCTGAATATTCCCAGTACAATTCATGTTACAGACCTGACGCTTCACTTTCAGTTTTATTTTTATCTGACGAAGATGAACGTTCAGTCGGTGGTGATGCCTCGCAAGTTTTTTATAACAATGAATTACAACCGCTTGAAGGTGACGATTTGCCACAAGCCTACGTAAATAAAATTAAACAAAAATTTGGAAACGATAAGCGTTTCTCTGTGAATTCAATCGTGGTACGACCTGGCGATGCGACATGCTTGGCTTCGCAAGATGCCGCCGGAGCCAAAAGTCATTACGCTTACAAATACAACGAGCTGTCACAATTAACGGCGGGCTACACGGGTGATATTTGTGCTAATAATTATTCGGAAAATTTAAATTATTTTAAAGACCGCATCGTTCGCAGTTTATCATCTGTGAATTTAGAATGTGCTCCGGTTGGAAATGTCGCAGTTAGCGTGACGCCCTCAATGGGCGTGGTGGGAACACAACTGGTGAATAACACGTTGGTATTTGCACCCGTTATTCCCGCTGGGCGAACAGTGCAGGTTGATTACGATTGCGCGATGAATTAGTTTATTTTAAGACAACTAAGCAAAACGTACGGTAAATTTTCTACCTGGCGCTATCCTTAATAAACGTCGTTAAATAATGACGAACTAAAAATGGAATTTTAAAACCTTGGTTTTTAAATGTCCACAGGACTTCTTCAAAGGCGCCCCATTTGGCTTCGATCAATTGTTCATCCATAACGATGGTGACTTTTTCATTTGAACCGTTAGGCTGTGGGATCGCCATGTTACCGACGAAATGAAAACGGATACTGATCACACCAGCAGATTTAATTGAAAAAATCATTTTATAGCCATTACGAAAAATCATAAAATCAGAATGTGTTTTTGCAATGCCATAAATTTTAATTCGGCCCAGAACGGAAGGTTTCATTTCGTTAAAACCTGCAGCGCATTCGGCGAACTCATTTTTTAATTTTAATAAAAACTGAATCGATTCATTCACTAAAATTCTTTGGGTATCTAGGCCCAAATTCATGTCGATCATAACAGATTTTTCAATTTGCTCATCAGCGGCGACAAGTTCACGAATCCAAGTATTTGCATTCGGCGATGTGGTCGTTTGATTTTGATTTGTTAAATGATTAAATTGAGTCTCCATGGACACCTCTTTGGTCTAGTTTCCGAATGACACGGCAGGTTGTCAAGAAGGTTAGTACATTTTGGTTTAAGTGGTCTTTAAAAACCACCTAATTGCAGACTTAAAGCGGTTTGCCCGGATGGAGCGTAGGCTGGTGAAAAGGGCAAATAATAACCCAGTACAAAATTCAACGGTATAAAGTACCCCAGAGTTGTGCTTAGGCGTGCTTCAAGGCCCACATTCCAAAATTGTTCAGAAAGTTTTAACGGAACAATTGAGTCAAATTCATTAAAGCCAAAACCTTTTGTTGCAAGCCCATCAACAATCACGGCACCAGTTAATGTTTTTACAAAAAATGGATCAGTGCCAGAGCCCCGGTGAATATCTTTGATCGGAAATCGATATTCAGCAGTTGTGGTTAATAATTGCGCGCCAAAAAATTGCCCCGCTTGATAACCCCGCAGTGCAAATTGTGGCGCCAAGGTGTCGGCAGCCATTGGAAACTGGGTATTACTTGTTCCGAAGCGCGAGCTGACATTTTCAAAAGTGTAAATCCCATCAATTTTGAAGATCATTGCATGATCTTCAGGAAGCCATTTTGAAAAATAGCCAGATACATTTCCTACGATTTGTGAATAATTACCCAGATATGAACCCAGATTTTTTTGAGCCGTCATATTTTCATAACGAAGGGCCGTGCCCCAGCCTGACATTGGATAATATTGAAAAATTTTTTGCTCGATTGTTTTATATGTGGCCTGTAGATAACCGCCTAAATGTTCCGTTTCTAAAATGTCATCATCAACCTTGTCAAATTGCCCACCAAAGCTGATG
>JAYVKY010000269.1:0-4765 GCA_043767965.1 Pseudobdellovibrionaceae bacterium | reverse complement strand
TTTTTATAAAGCGGGCCTACGATGACAGGGTTACCGGCGCAGAGGGGCTCCATGACGGAATGAACTTTTGATTTAAAAGACCCCCCCACAAATGCCAAGGTGCTGTACCTGTAAAGATCGGCTAGAAAACCAATTTGATCTAAAATCAGAACATTATGATTCAAGTTGAGCGGACTTTTTTGTTCTGAAAAAAGAATAGGCACGTAGTTTGATAGTTTCTGTTTTAAATCTTGAATCCGATCAGCAGTGACATGGTGGGGGCTCCAAATGATTTGATAGCCCAGATTAAGTATTTTCTGAACGCAGTTCAGTAAAATAATGTCATCTTCGGGCCATGTCGAACCAAATACGACAATTTTTTTTGTTGATTCGATTTTAAAACGGGATTCATTTTGAAGTCGGTATAGGACTTGATCAAAGCGCAAATCGGGTTCAAATTGAACTTGAACTTTATGATTGAGCAGCTTTGAAATATTTTCTTCAAGTTCAGAACTCACAACAGTGATGTATGACATTTTAGTCAATACAAACTTAAGCCATATTTTTTGAAGGTGGCCTAGGCGCGGAAATAATGAAACAGCCACCATTGGGATTTTCTGCAGGTACGCCTGATGAATAAATTCAGGCCAAAAATCTGTACGCGAAAAAACGATGACATTTGGTTTAAGTAAACTCAAAAACTGTTTTATATTTTTCGGACTATCCCAAGTCAAAGGTATAAACTGTACAACTAAATCATTGATATTAGAAAATAATTTTTCAGCCGAAGGGGATGAATAACTGACGAAAATTGCAAGCTGTGGATGTGATTGTTTAAGGTCTCTGATCACGGATTTAACATATTCGATTTCTCCGCTGGCGGCATGAAATAAAATTTTTTCATCGTTCGTATTTTGAAAAATAATTTTTTTCTGTCGTAAAGTAATCCAGGTTTGCAAATTTGGTGATAAGAAGGGCTTAATCACCAGTGCCAAATGTGAAAGTAGAAAATACACTATTCGATAGAGAGTTAGCATCGCTGATTCATTTCACGACTGACCTCTTCGGGGGTGATCGAGGTCATGCATTCTTGATAATTTACATTCACGCAGGGGCCTTGACCATGTTTACTGCACGGCCGGCATTTTAGATTTCGTTCTATAATCTGAGTTGTTGCTCGTGACGGAAAACCAAAGGGTGCAGGACCCATCAGTGCAATTGTCTGTATTCCCAGTTGTTCTGAAAAATGCAGCATGCCGGTATCATTAGCGACAACAAAATGGGCCTTCTGCAAAAGAGCTGCAGATTCAGACAATGTCGTTTGTCCAGTTAAATTGATGACATTGTTATGTACATTTAATACGTGTGTAAAAGTATCGTTCGGCCCAGCAAGTACGATAAATTTTTTTTCGAGATTCAGCAGAATCAATTGGCTCCAGTATTCAATGGGCCAACGTTTTAAGGCGTGGGCCGCGCTAGGTACAAGAACAATATATTTTTGCAATTGATACTTTAGAATAATGTGTGCAGCTGATGATTGATCCGATGGATTTATAAATAGTTGTGGTGTGTCGGGTAAAGAAAATGGCATTCCCCATTTTTCAAGCGGTTTTAATAAATCACGCTGTCCCGAAAAGGGTTTTTCAAATAAATTGTATTGAAATTGGATGAGTAAAAATCTTTTCCAGCGCATCATTGGTCGCTGCAGTTTATGCGGCGCTGATATCAAAAAATAAAATAAATTTGATCGCAAATTATTATGAGCATCATAGATATGTGTATAGTTTTCAGATGAAATTACTTTTGATAATTTAAAAACATCGAGTAAAGATATTTTCTTTTTAATCGACCAAACTTTTTTGATATAGGGGGAAAAAGAAAAAATAGGAACAAATTCTTTTTTTGTTAAAAAGTGAATAGTTGCATCGGGGTATGAATTTAAGATGTGCGCGGGTATGCTCAGTGACTGAGTGACATCTCCTATGCTTGAAAAGCGAATAACTAAGAACTTCATAGATATGTATTTTAGAAACAAAATCTGTCAACTGTCTATAAGTTAGGTCTAAACTTGCGTATAGGCCACGTTAAAATGATTCTAGTGACATTCAGGGGCATGGCTCTTGAAGTACAGATCTGTATGGTCATGTCACTTCAAATTGTCTCATTATTAGTCATTTGCCTCGGTGCATTTTTTAAGTCAAATTTGGCTCAGGCTGACCTTTTAGGTTCAGTTGAAGTCAAAGGTTTATCATTTATCAGTCAGGATTATGAAAACACGAAATCCTCTAATTTTGGTTTTTTTGGCGCGACGTTAAAATCGATCAAAGCTGAAGATGATATCTTTAAAATAAATTTATCAGGCCTGTATGCTGTCGGTACGCCAGTTCTAAGTTATTTGAATGTACGTGAAATATATTTTACTATACCGATCGATTCGACCTCGCAAATTCATATTGGGCGTAAGTTGAATAACTGGTCAAATGTTGATGATCGTTGGAACCTGGGTTTTTTTCAGCCGCAATTTCGTTGGAACTCTTTGAATCCTGAAAATCAAGGTTTGACCGGATTCTTTTGGGAGAAAAAAAATCAAAATTACGATTTTCAATTATTTGCCTCACCAATTTTTATACCAGATCAGGGGCCAGGTTATGAATTGAAGGCAGGACAATTTGAATCGAACAACCCTTGGTTTCAATCTCCTGCGCAAAATATTTTATTTCAAAACCAGCTGCTGCCGATTGATTATCAGATACAAAACCCAAATACTGCTGATACGGTTTTGCAAACATCATTTGGTTTTCAGCTAAAGTACGGCGAAAAAATGGGTTTATTTGCAAACCTGTCAGGAATGTATAAACCATCGCATCAAATCGCCTTTGCGTATCGAGGCGTTTTAGTAACTGACAGAGTTAAGATTACAGTCTTACCAAAAACATATTATGAAAACGTGCTCGCTGCTGATATGGGCTATAAAGAAACATGGGGTGCTGTTGATTTTTCAGTATTATATTTGCGACCGCAAAGTCCCAAATATGAAACTGAAGAGACAAATTACAACAAGCCAATCATTACAGAAAGTACAAGTTTTGGCCCCCACGTAAAGCTTAATATAGATGATCAATTCAGTGTTAATTTAAACGGCTTATATGTATCGGGTGATGAAATTATCGAAGTAGGGCCTGATGCAAACCCAAATCGACCTTCATTGACAACTCAGTTTATATACACTTCAGCCTATGAAGTTTCGCTGTCATATATACAAATTTTTCGTCAGCATTTTAAATTATCAAGCCAACTGATTTGGCGCCAAGCTGAAAAAAATCAACTTAAAATTCTAACATCAAAAAATACGATTGATTTAAAAGGTCCGTGGCAGTTCTTATTCGACTTTATGCTTGTTGAAACATCAGATGATTCAACAAATATTTCAAGCTATAGAAACTTAGATCAATTATGGATCGGAGCAAGTTATGATTTTTAATGTAGGGCTTAGGTTCATACTAATTGCATGTCTGAGTACAGGCTTGTTTGGTTGTTCTGAGTTTTTAAAAGGTAAACCCGCCAAACAAGAAACTTTAGAAATAAAAACTGACGAACTGAGTTGTTTAAGCACTATTAACAATCAATTTAAAAAAATTATACATTCTGAATCCAGTGAAATTGAAATTAATGAAGCTTTTAAATGCATTGATCAAACATTAAATCAATTTCAAACTCGTATCGAAGGTCGTTCTGCGGCAGAGTCGTTCACAGATGAAGAGTTGTATATTATTTTCAATAAATTTCAAAAAAATACTAGTGTATCGCGCGAGGCTGCCAAGAACATTTTGATTCTAAAAAAGGCTTTATTTGGTGGTTCTGACGAAATTATTACAAAAATTGAAATCGAACATCTGGGTTCTTATCTGATTATTCTCAGGCAGGAGGTTCAGAAGTTAGCACCCTATATGACATTATATGCTTTCAATAAAAGTAATGGCCCGTACTCGAGGCAAACGATTGATTTGGCATTTACGCAGCTTAAATCAAGTTTAAAAGTGCTGTTATCCCAGTCCAAGATTGTAAGATCAGGATATGAATTTGATGATCTGAAAAAATTATTATTAAGCCTTAATATTGTTGAAGATGATCAAAAAGACTTAATTGATGTCGCTGAAAAAGTTAAAGATTTGCTGCTCGGAATAGAAAATATCAATGTCGCCAATGATTATGAATTAGCCATTGATAATTTTTTAGACTTAATGTCGTTATGTTCATATGTTTTGTATAATGATGTTCAGTTTGAAATTAAAAATGAGAAACAACTTGATAAGGTGGTTGATTTTGTTGATCGAGTTGTGAACTTATTATCGCAATCTGTTCAGTTTCAAAAGAAATCACAGATTCAAATTACTGCGCTGGATCCGATCATCGATGTTATACTAAAGAAAAACTTATTGTCATTTCAAATTGAAAGCTCAACTTTTAAATCATTCTATAAAAAAGTGCTGATAAAAGTTTTTAATGATCAAAAAAACATTTCAATTGATAGCTTAGATGCCATTAAGCTTGTGAATATTAATTCAATAAAAAAAGAATTAGCAGTTTTTAAACTTTATCTTGATTTCATAAATTCGAATCACTTTCAGTCTGATATTGACCGACAAAAAATAAATGTATTGCAAGAGAAAATGAAATTATATGATGTTCGTGTAAACACAAAAATATTGTCGAATTTTTCACTTGAAGATCAGCTTTATGTCATAGCTGGCTTTGAAGAGCTCAGAACTGAATTTGTATCAAAAAG
>JAYVKY010000268.1:0-3422 GCA_043767965.1 Pseudobdellovibrionaceae bacterium | reverse complement strand
TGATCAAATTGCGCATTCCAAACGGTACCGTCGACGATTTCATAATTGACTGATAACAATGATCTTAATTGTCCCTGATTAATCTGAAAAATATTTTCTGATGTTATATTTTTAATTTTTTTTGCCGAAGTATAGGCTGTGATTGCGGCTATGATTTGGTCTTCAGGCATTTTAGTTATTTCAATATTTTTAGTTCTTAAATTTTTTGTATCAAAAAACTGCGCCACAGCGGCTTTCATATTTGAATTTTTGTCATAATTTTTTTTAACAAAGGTATTTTGAATTTTTTGATGATCTAGGGATTGCTGGAAAAATTGAATGCGATCGTTTTTGTAATAAATCTCTGCTGGTTTTGATTCGGTTTGAATTTCTGAAATTATTTTTTGATTTTTTAAGGAATCACCTTCTGACCACTGAACATGCTGTTGTCGCATTGGCCTTTGACAAGACGATAGAATATATCCAGTCAGAAGCATTACACCAACGAAAGTTATTTTCTTCATAGTGACCCTTCACGTAAAAAACGGGAACAGACTTTAAAAGCTGTTCCCGTTAAAATGCAACTATTCAACTATTAAATTTTTCTCTAAATATGTTCCGTCGCCGTTTAAAAATTTCAAAGTATGTTTACCCTGAGCTAATTTGCCTAAGCGAATATCTTTTTGAAAGGGAATTAAAACCATAATGCACATTCCTTGCTTAACCGTTGCAATCGATTTTACTTCATGGGTTAATTCACTTGTGTTAGTAATTTCTGCCTTTTTCCATGAATAACAACCATTTTGAAATACGCCGTTAACAACGACATAAGCATCTGATGATGAATCAAATCCAGCGGGTACGAAAACACCGCTGATACCAATTTGCACATCTTTTTCAGGTGTAGCAACTGTTGCGAATGTTGTAGAACTGAATAAGGCCAAAATTGAGATCATTAAAACTTTTTTCATATAACCCTCCTCTGGGTATTTCAAAAGAACCTGGTTTAAGTGGCCTTTCGATACCTTGACAATAACTAAATATAAAAAGAGTTGTATGACTTAGGTCATGAATGCGGATTGTCAATATAGTCTTTTAAATTTCATTTCTGATTTAAACTTATCTAGAAGCTCTTTCCAGTCTGAATTACGCTCTTTACGGGCTAAAATTTCACCATCTGCTGACAATAGGAATAAAGTACTTGAATGCGTAAAATCGCCATCACCCAAGTCTTTATAGCCAAAACCCAAGATAGCAGCCAGTTCACGGACTTGGTCTGCGTTCGATGTCAGTAAGGTCCATCGATTGTCGAGCTTCATTTTTTTTACAAATTTTTTGAGGGTTTCGGGTTTATCACGTTTTGGGTCAATTGAAAAAGCGACAAATTTTACATTCTTTTTTTCTTTTTTTGTTAACTGCATATCGAATGTTTTCATGTCAGAGATCATCAGCGGGCATGCGCCAGGGCAGCTTGTAAAAACCATAGTTGCAAGAACCAGAGAGCCATTAAGCTGAGGCAATTTAAATGATTTGTCGTCTTGGGTTGTCCATGTCTGATCCAGTTGATAAATTGATTTTGTATTTATTTTTTCTTCTGCATCAGCTGAATTCAGAAATCCAAAAAATAATAAAAATATAATTGCATATTTCATAAGGGACCTTTTTCTTGACTTAAAGCACACCGAAATCCCAAATTTTTCATGCAATAGTCACTGCGAAAACCGCTGCGAATAGCATAACGCATGAATGTAGCGTAGGCTTTTGAATCTTGCGCGTTCACTGAGCCGCCGCCACAGAATTGGTTGTCGGTACGATTACCTTTGGATCTTGAATCCGATGAAATCATGACCGAACTGAAATCTTCAACCAATTCCCAAATTAATCCGTGCATGTCATTTAAACCAAACTTATTTGGTTTATTCTGACCTATGTTTTCAATGGGCTGGTCGCCGGTTTTAGCGTACCAAGATAGTAGCAGCTCTATAATTTGCGGATTTGTTGAATCCGAAGCGTATTCCCATTCAGAAATCGTCGGCAGTCTTTGACCTTTCGATTCACAATATTTTCTGGCAACAAACCATGAAACATAAGTGACCGGTTGTTGGCCCATTTTTTTTAATTCGTCAGCGGTTAACAGATCTGCCGACCAGGATTCTAAATATCTTTGGTCGGCATAAAGTTTTAAAATTTTTGATTTTTGAAATTTTTGATTCTGTATTAAAAAGTTATTAAATTCTTTATTAGTCACAGGGTACTTATTTAAATAAAAAGCGGAAACATCAATGTTTCTCTCTTTGGGCTCTTTAAAGAAGGGTTGAAACTGGCCCCGAGGAACAAGCACATTAATTCCTTCAGAATAGCCACTGCTTGAATTTAATGTGAAAAACAGAATCAACACCCCAAATTTTAACATACTATTTTTTACGTAGCCCTTTGACTTCAGATGAGGTGACTTCATCGCCTTTATTGCCCCAAGAGTTACGAACATAAGAAAGCACGTTGGCAATGTCTTCGTCATCTAAACCCAAGGCTGGCATAACGCCATTATAATCAACGCCATTTACTGTCACTTTGCCATCAAGACCGTTAAGTACCGCACTTATAGCACGTTTTTTATCTGACATTAAAAAATCAGATTTTGCTAACGGTGGGAAGGCGCCCCTTAATCCAGAGCCATCAGCCTGGTGGCAAGCGGCACAGTTCTGCGTAAAGACAGACTGACCAGCATGAATTCTTTCTTGAAGATCTTTGGCAAATATTTTATCCGGAGCTTTTGTGACAGGCATTGTTTGAAGTGCTCCACCCTCTGGTAAATAGACAGTGTCTGATTGCTTGCCCGTATAGATCATTGGATCTTTCGGTCCCTCAACTTTAAGCATACCGAGTGCGCCTTTATTGAAAGCTCTAAAAATGGCATGATCGACTAAAATATATGTCGAAGGGATATCAATTTTAAAATCAAGAATGGTTGAACCACCGGGTGGCACAACTGTTGTCTGAACATTTTCTTGAAAAAGTTTTGTGCCACCTTCGGAATAAACTTTGTCAAAAATTTCGCCGATGATATGAAAGTTAGATGTTATATTCGGACCGCCGACACCAAAGAAAATTCGAATTTTGTCGCCAACCTTTGCTTTAAGTGCATTGTCTCCAACCATAGAGCCGACGCTGCCATTAAAAATTGTATAATCGGGTTGTTCTTTGATGGCTTTTTCCATATCAAAAGGTTGCAAACCTTTTTCTCCGTATTTACCTTTTGTGTAAAAGTCTGATTGAACGATATAAAATTCTTTATCGACCGCTGGCAATGCCTTTTCAGGTTGAACGTAAATAAGACCATACATTCCATTAGCAATATGCATTCCTACAGGAGCCGTCGCACAATGATAAATATAAAGACCTGGGTTTAAGGCGCGAAATGAAAATTTTGAGCTATGGCCCGG
>JAYVKY010000267.1:0-3419 GCA_043767965.1 Pseudobdellovibrionaceae bacterium | reverse complement strand
CCCAAGCCTAGCCGTCTTTTTTTTTCCCTCGACGGATTTTTTCAGCCACAATCAATATATGAAACACTTTTTAGCTGTGCTTTTTATTTTGTCATCGCTGCATACTCTTGCAGACGAAAAAAAATTTGAACTTCTGATTGATCCAGGTCACGGCGGTAATGATATTGGCGCCTCAAAAAATAAAATTAAAGAATCCTATTTAGTCCTTACGATTGCCCAAAAAATTAAAAATATTATCACTGCAAAGTACCCTGCAATTCATACGCAACTGACGCGCACTGAAAATAAATATATTCCCCTGGCTGATAGAATTCATAAATCAACACCCGATTTGTTTTTAAGTCTGCATGCAAACTCTTCGGTTTCAAACCAAGTCCAAGGCATGGAGGCCTATTTTCAACCTGACCAGAAATCAAATTCTACAAACACTGTCGAAGCCATTATTCAAGATCTGGAATCGATCGGAAAAACAAATCAAAGTTTATTATTTTCAAAAAAATTACAAACTGAATGGGATTTTAGCACCTCTGTCATTCGCAGATCTGCTTTTTATGTTATCGAAAAAACAAGCTTCCCCTCGGTTCTAATTGAAATGGGCTTTTTAACGAACCCCGTCGAGGCCCAAAAACTAAACACAGACACCTACCAAAATACGATTGCTGAAACCATTGTCAAAAGTATCGTTGCCTATGTTGCCAAAGACCCAAAATCAACCCCCTAGTTTTCAGTAATTTAATGACAATGCCTTCCTAACCGTTGAAAATGCTCCTATGCAAAATCAAGATAACAAATTTATTCGCTCAGACAAACGAACCTCAGATCAATTGCGTGAAATAAAAATTACGCCCCATGTTTCTGAATATGCTGAGGGCTCTGCCCTTGTTGAATTCGGACGCACAAAAGTTTTATGTACAGCCACATTTGAATCAAAAGGCCCATCGTGGTTGCAAAACACAGGTGCTGGTTGGGTCACGGCTGAATACGGCATGCTGCCTAGATCAACGCACACACGAATCAAACGTGAAAAATCAATGACAGGTGGGCGTACTCAAGAAATTTCAAGATTGATCGGCCGCAGCCTGAGGTCATGCGTTGACCTTAAGGCTCTGAATGAAAAACAAATCATCGTTGATTGTGATGTGATTCAGGCTGATGGCGGCACTCGCACGGCGGCTGTTACTGGTGGTTTTATTGCCTTGGCACTTGCTCTTAAAAAATTACATGCGCTGGGTGAAATTAAATCTTTGGCTTTAAAACATTATGTGTCTGCCATTTCAGTCGGTCTTCATGAACACAATGAAATATTAACCCCACTTCTTGATTTAAATTATGAAGAAGATTCTGACATCTCAACCGACATGAATTTTGTCATGAATAATAAAAATGAATTTATCGAAGTACAGGGCACCGCCGAAGAAGGCACTTTTTCAAGACAACAGCTGTTTGAATTAATGACTGTCGCAGAGTCTGGTTGTCGCGAGTTATTCTTGCACCAAGAAAAAATAATTGGCGATTTTTTTCCGCTGAAATAAATCGTCAGAAAAGGTATGAACACAATGGAAATTTGGATTGCAACTGGAAACAAAGGTAAGCTCGACGAATTTAAGTTGGGCTTAAAATCCATCACAGCTTTATTTCCAGATTCACAAATTTTTTCGCAAGCAGATTTAAAAAGTTTTTCGGCGATGCCTGAAAACGGTGATACTTTTTTAGCAAATGCTCGTATCAAAGCCAAATCACTTAAAGCGATGAAGCCCAACGCATGGATTATCGCTGATGATTCGGGGCTTGAAGTTTCTGGGCTAAATAATCTTCCGGGGATTCACTCTGCAAGATATGCGGGCCCAAATGCACGCGACTCTGAAAATGTTGCAAAACTTTTAAAGATGATGCAAATCAGAAACGTATCACCCAGGTCCGCACAATTTAAATGCGTACTGGTCATTTACAATCCCGAAGGTTCTGAATTTATCTATGAAGGTGAATTAAAAGGTGCCATCGCACCAAAGCCCGCAGGGCTAATGGGTTTTGGTTATGACTCTGTTTTTATACCCGACGGAGAAACAAAAACTTTGGCCGAACTTGGGCCAGGTTATAAAATTCAAAAGTCACACAGAGCAGTTGCTTTAGAGCAGTTTTTAAAGAGCTTAGGGTAATTAACACTCGCATCTCTAAACGCTGTTTTATGTCATTTGGAGATAAGTAAGTTTTTATCTCGCAAAAACGAACTCAGCTTGCTACACTTTTGAAACTTCAACCCACACCCCTCAGAGGATTTTGCATGACACCAAATCTTTCTCGAAATTTAAAAAACTCTAACCGTTCGAATGACCCCTCTAGTTTTAAAATTTTTGCAGGTAATACCAATCAAGTGTTAGCTCAAAAAGTTTGTGAACTGATGGGTGTGCCGTTCGGGCAAAGCCATGTGAATTCATTTTCTGATGGTGAAATTCAGGTCGAAATCAAAGAAAGCGTTCGCGGAAAACACGTTTTTGTGATTCAAAGTACCTGCCCCCCCGTGAACCAAAGCTATATGGAATTATTTATTATGCTCGATGCTTTAAAGCGGGCTTCATCGGCTTCAGTGACCGCAGTGATTCCATACTATGGCTACGCCCGACAAGATCGTAAAGTGGCACCCCGTGCACCGATTTCTGCGAAATGCATGGCAGACCTTCTTACTACTGCCGGAGCCGACCGCGTGGTATCAATTGACCTTCATGCTGCTCAAATTCAGGGCTTTTTTAATTGTCCATTTGATCATTTATTTGCGATACCCACTTTGGCCAAGTCTTGGATTAATCAATTTGGCGAAGGCGAACAATTTGTAACAGTCAGCCCTGATGCCGGCGGGGTCGAACGTGCCCGCGCCTTTGCAAAACGCATTAATTCAAGCCTAGCCATTATCGATAAACGCAGGTCTGCACCCAACGAGGCTAAAGCTATGCATTTGATTGGTGATGTTACAGGTAAAATTGCTGTGATCGTTGACGATATGATTGATACGGCTGGAACCCTCACACAAGCTGTTGACAGTTTATTGAAAAATGGGGCAAAACAAGTATTCGCATTTGCAACACACCCGGTTTTATCAGGCCCTGCGATTCAGCGTCTGATTGAAAGTCCGATTGAAAAAGTTTTTGTGACCGACACAATTCCTTTATCTACACGTGCCTTGGATTCTGGAAAAATTCAAGTGATCAGCATCGCCCCAGTGTTGGCCGAAGCAATTCGCCGAATTCACGATCATGATTCTGTGAGTTCTTTATTTGATTAATAAATATGACTAAGATGGTCTTCGTCATGATTAAAAAACAGAGTTTTTAAAACTCGCAAAAGAAAGTAAGCATTATGAAACAAAGAATTGAATTAAATGTTGAATCACGCGAAACAGGTCGTGCTAACTCACGCGCACTTCG
>JAYVKY010000266.1:0-2020 GCA_043767965.1 Pseudobdellovibrionaceae bacterium | reverse complement strand
CGACACTTTTAATCCAACAACTGGCATGTGTTACCCAGGTGGTCCAATCAATTCAATCAGTAACGGTTTTTACGCTGATAATTATTCAGGTGGTGGCTCGATACTTCGAGTTGTCAATGGCGCACAGATGAAAGAATTTTTCAAATTAGCGATGGGCGTTTGTGACCGCGCTGCTTACAATTATGGTCAGTCGTCATGTGATGCCTATGTTGGTGGACAAATGGATATGATTATTCAATTTCCAAATGCACAAATCAGCTCGATGATTGCCACAATTATTGCTCAACCAAAATATAATCCGTATTACAATTATCAAGCGCAGTTACCGTCTGGCTGGGGTTTATTAGGAATTGCACTTGGCTATACTACTGGTGTATATCTGCCAGACCCAAAACAATATACTGGTGCTTATAGAAATCCGCTACAATTAGAAATGGCAGTTTCTGCGATCAACAACAGCCAAGGTTTTGAGGCCCGCGGTTACGGTGATTATTGGACAGGGTACAATCGAACATTACTAGCGATTCAAGTGCCGCAGGGAAAAATCGAAGATAATTCTTTTAACTTTAACTTTCAAATCCAAGGACAAACCGCAGCACAAGGTACATTTACTCGTTGTCGCACACAGAATTGCAATTTATAGTCTTACTATGACTTCAAAAAGAGAAATCAAATGCCCGCAGTGCGGGCTTTTGTCATTATATACCTCGGAAAATAAATTCAGACCATTCTGTTCTGAACGTTGTCGATTGATTGACCTTGGTCAATGGGCTGACGGCACATACCGGGTTCCCTTAAAATCCCAAGATGGCTATCAAGACGCCGATGTTGAAGGCGACGACGATGCAAATACCGATTTACATCGTCCTGAAGAAGAGTAAGCTTTTTTAAGAAAAGACCAGCCGCCACCCAACAAGGATTTTAATAAATGATATTTTCAAAACTTCGCCGCTTACTGATTGGGAACCCCTTATCGAATAGTCAACAATCGCACGAGCTGATTCCTAAATGGAAGGCGTTAGCCTTGTTGTCAGCAGATGCACTGTCATCGATTGCTTATGCCACTGAAGAAATTATTATTCCGCTGACAATTCTTGGGGTTGCCGGTGCTACACTTTGGTCACTACCAATTGCGATTGCGATTTTAGCTTTGATGTTAATTATTGGGATTTCGTATCGACAAACGATCACGTCATATCCAGACGGCGGCGGCGCGTATATTGTGGCCAAAGATAATTTAGGAACCAGCGCTGGGCTTGTCGCCGGAGCAGCACTGCTGATTGATTACACTTTAACTGTAGCGGTGTCCGTCTCGGCAGGGGTAGAGAATTTAGTCTCGGCCTTCCCCACGATGCAACCTATACAAGTTTTTACCTGTGTTTGGATCATTTTATTTTTAATGTTATTGAGCCTTCGAGGTGTAAAAGATTCGGCAACTATTTTCGCATATCCGACGTATTTATTTATATTTTCAATTTTTGTGCTGATCGGCGTCGGTCTGCTGCGCGGACCTGAAGACACAGCTATTCAGACCCACGAAGTTTTACTTAATAATTTACCAGAAATTGGTTTGCTGATGGTCTTAAAAGCTTTTTCATCTGGATGCACGGCGCTGACCGGTATCGAGGCCATTTCAAACGGTATTCCGCTTTTCAAAGAACCACAGTCAAAAAATGCAAATACAACCCTAATTACGATGATTCTTATTTTAGGCGGAATGTTTGCTGGCATAACGTATCTTATTAATTCATACGGCATCCAGTATCACGAGGGGATCACTTTGATCTCGAGTTTAAATAAAGCTATTTTTGGTCATGGCATAATTTTTTACTGTATTCAAGTCAGTGTCTTTCTAATTTTATTTATGGCTGCCTCTACAGCCTATGCTGATTTTCCGAGATTAACATCGTTATTGGCAAAAGATCGATATGCGCCCCGACAACTGGCCAGCGTTGGTGATCGCCTCGTTTTTTCAAATGGAATTATCGGATTATCATTGGGTGCCATTTTATTGGTTTTA
>JAYVKY010000265.1:0-25563 GCA_043767965.1 Pseudobdellovibrionaceae bacterium | reverse complement strand
CGGATGTGGCGGTGGTGGCGGCGGTGGAACGCCGGGCTCTGGTGAAGGAGCAAACGCACGCGGCGAAGAAAATGCAGAACCGAAATCTGGTATCGGTGGATTATTTAATAATTTAAAAACTGGCATCGCCGCCTTATTTGGTGGTGGTAAAGATTCAGGTAATGGAAAAAACTTTAAAGATAAAAATAGTGGCGCGGGGATTGATCCGAATAAATGGCGCCCCCCAGGGCTGCGCGGGATTGCGGGTGATGGTACAGGGCTTGGGCGAAAAAATATGGATATTTGGGGAATGATGCACAATCAGTTTGGCAATCAATATCACACATTTATCACAATACCAGAGCCTCGGCCAAAATAACTAGTTAAAGAATTTACTTTAATTAGTTATTAAACTATGAAGAATCGATAACGCTTGATTTTTTTGATCGTGATTTAGGATTAGATTTAGACTGAGCGGTGAAATAATTTGATCAGCAATTTGAATATTTTCAGCTGTTAGTTTTTGTTCGATTTGTTTTTGTATATCCGCAGTCATAGCTGTACTCATTGTCAGGCAGACACTGCAAAAATTAAGATTTTGAATTTGTATTTTTCTTGAAGAAAATTCTTTCCGTTCAATCGCAGATAATATTTCGGTGGGGCCACAGATTAAAAATTTTGTTGAAAATTTTTTTACTTCACTTTTTAAAATTTGCGGACAGCCAATTTGATGGTCAGCTAATGATTTTAAAAATATGTTTTCTGCTGACTTGGCTTCTCTGTCGGAAACTAGAACTTCTAAAATTTTTGAATGTGAATTCATTGCTAAGGGGGTATTTTTTTCAGATACAAAACTTGAATCAACCCAAGTGCCTTGGGATTTCTGACCAGAGGCTGGGCCCACGTACAATTTCACATTTTTGTTTTTAGCCATCTCGACAGATTTATAATGTAATACTTTAGCTCCGGAAGTGGTCATTTCTAAAAGCTGATAAAAATTTAAATTTCGAATTGGTTTTGCGTCAGGTACAGATTTTGGGTCGGCTGTAAAAATGCTGTCGACATCTTTTAAAATTTCACAATGTTCAGCATTTAAATAGGCTGCCATTGCAACAGCAGTCGTATCCGAACCACCTCGGCCTAAAGTTGTAATTTCTTTTGTGATGGGGCTGACGCCCTGAAATCCAGCCAAGATAACAACTTTATTTTTTGCTAGAGCTTCTGAAACGCGAAAAGCTTTCACATCAATAATATTTGCGTTGATATGTGACTGATCGGTTAAAATTCCTGCTTGGCTGCCGGTAAAACTGATGGCCTCGCAGCCTAAATCATTTAATGCCATCGTTAACAAAGCCATACTTGTTCGTTCACCGACAGAGAGCAACATATCCAGTTCACGTAAAGAGGGATTTGCAGAAACCTGATGCGCCAACGCAATCAATTGATTTGTTGTTTGTCCCATGGCGCTGACGACGGCCACAATGCTATGACCCGATTTTTTAAGGCCAGCAATGCGAAGTGCGACTTGTTTTATTTTTTCTGGTGTTGCTAGTGTCGCACCACCATATTTTTGTATAACCAGCATTTAATTAGTATAATCAAATTTTTTACTTAGTTCACGAAAATACTGTTCTGCCGTCGCTTGCGAACCCTTAGGAATTCGGATTTCGTGGCCAGATTCTGTTTTGGGGATATAACCCAAAATAATTTCAGCATTCATATCTTTAAGTGATTTTCTGGTAACGCTAAGGTGATCAGCTAAAAGGTCAAGATCAGTTCCCGCCGGAGCGAAAATATTTTCTTTGGACAGGGGGTAATGTGGATCTAAATTTCTAAAGCCATATAAGTTCGGCGCCTTCGAGATCATCATAGCAGCCAAAATTTTTGGAACATAATCTTGAGTTTCTTGCGGCAATGCATTTCTATGTACAAGTTCCCAATAATCTTTAGTTTGGTGTCGTTTAATTTGCTTTCTAAGGCCATTTTCGCCCATATTGTAACTGGCTGCAACTAAATACCACGAGCCAAATTCTTGATACAAATCTTTCAAATATTTAATTGCCGCCTGAGTGCTTTTACCTAAATCTCTGCGCTCATCGACCCAATAAGTTTGGCGCAATCCATAATTACGTCCGGTGGCTTGAATAAATTGCCATGGTCCTACGGCATCCGCTGTACTTGTTGCTGTCGAAGAAAATCCGCTTTCGATCATCACCATATAGGCCAAATCCATCGGTAAACCTGCATTTTTAAGATCATTTTGAATTTGCGGCATGTATTTAGAGGCTTTTTCAAGCCAATCGCGAAAAAAAATTTTCCCGTGGCCTTGAAAATATGAAATCCAAAAACTGACTTTTTTATTGTAAGTCACAGGCAGATCAAAAATAAAATGATCTGTCTTGCCAGTTTGCTTTTGTTCAAGAAGCATCAGTTTTTGGCGCAAAGTTAAGATTGGGATTTTTTTACTATCGACAACAATATTCGCAAAAAGCATTTCGCTGAACAATAATACCGTAAATAACATCATAACAAAATTTTTTAAAGTCGATGAAAACATGGAATGATGATCTCAGAAAAAGTGCCTGCACGTCGAGGGGACATTTTTGACAGTCTGGGTTTTTAAAATAGACAAAACAATGACGGGTCTAGGTGAAGGCTGGTGTTTTGAATGGGAAAAAAAAGCCTGTCGGCAAATATATTGCTTTTCAATAGTCCTGTAAAATAAAACCAGACCAAGGTCAGATATTATACAAAATGGCATCGCGGTTGCTTTCTTTTATTTCTAGCAGAAAAAGTCAGGAGAAAAAACATGAGCATAAAAGGAATTTTTACAGCGCTCAGTGGAGCCATGGCTCAAACTTTAAAAATGGATACAATTGCCAATAATATTGCAAACGTAAATACGGCAGGCTTCAAACGTGATCAACAGACTTTTGGCGAGTATTTAACAGCGATTGAAAAAGAACAACAAGTGATTCAAGTCCCGCGTGTACCGGCATCAATCGAAAGCTTTTACGACATGAACGGCGGCGATAAAGGTTTTGTTGATTCGACAGGAACGTATACAAATTTTGAACAAGGCAGTCTAAAGGCAACTGGTGGCAAATTGGATGTGGCTTTAGATGGCCCAGGTTTTTTTGAAATTTCAACACCGCAGGGAATTCGCTTAACCCGGGCGGGTAATTTTACAATCGATGGTAATGGTCAACTTGTGAATAAAGATGGACATGCTGTTTTACTTGAAAACCCCGAGGGGACAAGCGCCTCTGCACTGTCTGCAGATCCAGAGGCTCGCACTGTTAAATTTTCTGGTAACCAACAAGTTTACATATCTGATGCGGGTGAAGTTTTTGACGGCGAAACCAAAATGGGAAAATTAAGTGTATTAAATGTAATAAACACAGAATCTTTGCAAAAGGTCGGAAATAATAATTATGATTTCAAACCTAATATGGCTCCGCAAGTTGTTTCCATAGCTAACCCCAGTTTAAAACAAGGTTACGTTGAAACAAGTAATGTGAATATTATCAATGAAATGACAGATATGATAATGGCGCAAAGGGTTTTTGAAGGAACACAAAAAGCAATTCAAGTTTACGATCAAATGTCAGACAAATTAATTAATCAAGTCGGAAGCGTAAAGGGCTAAGCACGCACAGCTTAGTAAAATAAAGGGGTCATAGATGATTAAAAGTTTAAATACAGCGGCTACTGGGATGATCGCACAACAAACGAATATGGATGTGATCGCCAATAATATTGCCAACGTAAATACGATGGGTTTCAAAAAAGGCCGCGCAGAATTTGAAGATTTAATTTATCATAATTTAAAAGACCCAGGCCAGGCCAGTGGGTTGCAATCTGTGACTCCGACAGGAGTTCAAACAGGTCTTGGCGTGCGTACAGCTGCCATACAAAAAGATTTTTCATTGGGCTCCGTAACAATTACGAAAAATCCTTTGGATATGCACATTGAAGGCGGCGGTTTTTTTCAAGTGAAAACGCCAGACGGTGAAATTGCCTATACTCGTGATGGGTCATTTAAAAAAGATGCCACTGGAAAAATTGTTGATAAAAACGGAAATTCACTTCTGCCTGATATTACAATCCCAGAAAATGCGATCTCGGTTGAAATTAAACCAGCCGGCGAGGTCGCTTGTATTTTGGATACAAATGCGGCACCACAAGTTTTAGGTCAAATAGATCTTGCGACATTTATTAATCCTGCGGGCTTGAAAAATGCGGGTAAAAATCTGTATATGCCAACAGCCGCTAGCGGCCAGCCCAATTCAAATCGGCCAGGTACTTCAGGGACGGGGTTTCTTTCCCAAGGTGAACTTGAAACTAGTAACGTCAATATCGTCGATGAAATGGTGAATATGATAACAGCTCAACGCGCATACGAGACCAATTCAAAAGTTGTTCAAACATCAGATCAAATGCTGCAAACAGCAGTTAACTTGAAGTAGCTCATGAAATTTTTTACAATCATTTTTTTATTATCTGTTTCAACGTACGCTAAAAAGGGTGAAATGACTTTTCCTTCGGCCGTCGAAGTTTCGCCGCGGAAATCAATCAGTGCATACGATATCGTCGAGACTAAAAATATTTCAGAAGAAATGTTAGTTAACTTGAAATCAATTGAAATAGCTGATCAAAATACAAAAATAATTTTAAAAAGGGATTTAATTCGAAAGCTACATGGCGTCGAGGCATTTTTCTTATTCCCCAATGAAATTAAAATTTTAAGATCTAGACAAAATGTTTCTCGCATGGAACTCGAGCGAAAAATAAAAAATCAATTACTTTCATTGTGTGCAAATTGCGAATATCAAATTCAAATTAATTCTGTGCCACAAAATTTGCCTTCGGACTGGGCTGTGGATTTGAATGTTGATTTGAACAAAAGTATTGTAATGATTCCTGTCTATTCAGAATCACAATCTGAAAAAAAGGGTTGGGTGACAGCTGAAATTAAAAAGCATGCACAAGCTGCAGTTTTAAATCGTTCTATAAAAATAGGTGATGTCATTACCGCAGAAATGTTGATAGTCGAAAAAAGATTAATTCAAAATCAGGTCGATGCAGTTCTTGAAGCAAAAAATATTATCGGAATGCAAGCCAACCGATTTTTAAGTGCAGGTCAAATTTTATCTTACAGAGATTTAAAAAAAGAAACGATTATGAAAAAAGGTCAAATCGTCAAAGCTATTTTTGGCAAAGGCCAGTTTGATATTTCAATTTCAGCGATTGTTGAAGAGGCCGGCGCTGTGGGTGATGTGATTAAAGTCAAAAACATGGATTCAAACAAGATGTTTGCAGCCCTAGTTGTTGATCGTGGTTTAGTCAAAATTGAATAGTCTGCTGAATACGGAAAGGGTTTTTATGAAAGTATTATATTTTATTGTGATCATTTTGTTTTTTTCAAGTTGTTCAACGCTAAAAGGATTTTTCAAATCTGATTCCGAGGTAACAGTGCCAATTGCTGAGGCGCCTAAAAAAGTTGACGATTCTGAATCAGAGCCTTTAACAAAATTTTCTGACAACTCAAATTTGGCTCCGGCGACTGATCGAGAATACAAACGCATGACTCGTCAACGTATGGAGGACGAATCTGATCTTCAGGCCGGGGCGGGTTCACTCTGGGTGATGGAAGGTCAAACAAGTTATTTATTTGCTCAGAACAAACAACATCGAGCCGGCGACCCGACGCAAATTAAAGTCGAGGGCTCAGCATTAAAACAAATTGAACTCAAAGTCGCGACTATTCAAGATTTACTCAAAGAACTTGAAGAACAAAAAAAGATCGCTGAAGAAATTGAAAAGAAAGAAGCCGGAGAAAAACAAAGACTGGCTGATATTGAAAAAGAAAAAAAATCAATCTTAGATAACGGCGAAGCTCGGTCTGAATCATCTGCCCAAGCAATGGCAGAAGAACGTTCGAAATCACGTATGCTAGCATCTGTACCTACAGATAAAAAAGTTCAAGAGCTTGCAAAAAAACCGGCAAAAGAAGATAAAATTGATCTTAAAGAGATTGAATTGATACCTTCTAAAATTGTTGAAAAAACAGCAGACGGAATGTTTCGTGTGACGGGTCAGCAGTATTTAAATATCAAAAAACGTCCATACAAAGTAATTGCCACAGGACTGGTTCGCCCCGAAGATTTTGATGATCAGTCTATGAGTTCAAATAAAATATTTGATGCGCAATATGATATTATTCACATAAAAAAAAATGAAACAAAGTAGGAATTAATAATCATGAATGCAAAAAATATTTTACTTTCACTTTTTCTTTTTACTTCGATTTCAAATGCTGCGCGTTTAAAAGATATCGCTAGCATTCGAGGAGTCCGAGAAAATCAATTGATCGGTTATGGTTTGGTTGTAGGCCTTAAAGGTACTGGTGATTCGCAGGCTGAATTTACAAGTAAATCATTTGCGAGGCTTATTGAAAAACTAGGAGTTAAGTTAGATCGGGCACAAATTTCAAGTAAAAATGTTGCTGCTGTGATTATTACGGCCACATTACCGACTTTTGCTAAAGCAGGAAACCCCTTAGACGTCACAGTCAGCTCTGTCGGTGATGCGACATCGCTTGTTGGAGGCATACTTTTACAGTCGCCGTTACGTGCAGGAAACGATCAAATTTATGCGGTCGCGCAAGGGACATTATCAGTTCTGGGTGATGGTAAAGAGCTTCATTCGACGGTGGGGTTGGTTTCTGGCGGGGCTATGATTGAAAAAGATATTCAAGCCGATTTTTCAGCGCGAAAAATGTATCGTATGACTTTACATAATCCTGATTTTACAACAGCCGCACGAACAATTTTGACAATTAATAGAGAACTTGGTGGCCAATTCGCGTCGGCAAAAGATGCGGGAACAGTTGATATTATTACGCCACCTGCCTATGAAAATAAAGGCGTTGAATTAATGGCAACCATCGAAGCGATTGAAATCAATCCAGACCAAAAGGCACGCGTTGTGATCAATGAAAAAACAGGCACTATTGTCATTGGAGAAAAAGTTAAGATCTCAAAAATTGGTCTCAGCCACGGCAATATGAATTTAAAAATTACAGATGATAAAACAAAGAAAACAATTTCAGTTGACGACAAAATTACTGTTTTGGATTCGGGAGCAAACGTAGGTGACCTTGTACAAGCTCTGAATAAATTAGGGGTATCGCCGAAAGATTTAATTTCAATATTACATTCAATTAAAGCCGCAGGTGCTCTGCACGGCGAACTCGAGACGTTATAATATGTCAGATATTTCAAAATTGCCAAATGTCGGTGGTATTGGTTTGCAAAAATCAATAGATCTAAAAAAAGATACCGACGTTTCAGACGAAAAGCTGCGCGAAGTCGCAGATCTTTATGAAAAACATTTCATTAAAGAAATGATGAAGCAAATGAAGTCGACCTTACCTGAAGGCGGGTTGATTAAAAAAAATAATGCAGAAAATATTTTTCAAGATCAACTCGATGATCAGTACAGTTCTGAATGGAACAAGCGTGGCGGTTTTGGTATTTCAGATTTAATTTTTCAACAACTGACTGAAAAATTTGGTCTTAAAGAAGGCGCAGCTGATACAAAACCAATTGGTCCCATCGAATTCAAACAAGATTCGAAAATGTTAAAAATGCCAAATCAAAATTCAGAACAAATCTATAAAATTCAGCCGAGTGATAAAAATCCAAAAAATATTGATGTTAAGTCTCCGTGGGCCGGCACTTTGCAAAACAGAAGTGTGATGGACAACAACCAAACCTCATATCGAATTAAACACGACAATGGGCTGGAAAGTCTTATTTTGATACAGGGCGCACCAACTGAACAGACCCGACATTTGTCACAGGGTGACCAAATTAGGGCCGGCGATACGCTTGCAAAAGCAAATGGGACTAGCCCTTTGTTTTGGACAATTAAAAAATCTGTCTCATAATGATTCTGTAAAATGGATAATTATGATACAGTTAACACAGTTAACGAAGACAAGTGGCAGATAAGTCATCAATAAAGTAAAGAGGATTTTATGAAAATTACTCATAATAAAATTGGACAAAATTTAAATTTGACGGATTCTTCGAAATCTGAAAAATCAAAACAAAACAGTCCACTCGATGCACTACAAAATAATTCTAAAGCATCTGATGCGTCTAAGATTAAAGATCTATCTGAAAGCTCGGACAACAATGCAGCAAAAATGGACTTTTCTTCACGGGCACAAGATATTCGACAGGCTAAAGAGCTTGCGATGGGTGCGCCTGACATTGATCAGGCAAAAGTCGATAAATTCAGGAAACTGATTGATGAGGGAAAATATAAAGTCGATGCCCGCGCTGTCGCAGACAGAATGGTCGATGACAGCTTGATGTTTTCGAAATCGGGTTCAACAAGTAATGAATAGATAGAACTGAAATTTTAAAAAATCCTTGGAATGATTCTGGGGATTTCAAAAAGATCTTAAGGAAGAGAGCTATGAATACATCAACACAAAAAAATCTCGTCGTTGAAAAATCTTTCGATAAATTAGTAACTCACTTAGACGAGCTGACGAAAAACTATCGTCAGCTGTTAGACTGTGTTCGTAAAGAGAAAGAATTACTTATTCTGACTGATGTCGAAAAGTTAAATGAAAATAATTTATTAAAAGAACAACTGTTATTTAAAATTAAATCTATGGATGGCCTTCGTATTAATTATGCGACAGAGCTTGCAACGGCATTAGGTCTGGATATACAAAAAATCAGACTTCTTGAAATCGCCCAAAAAATGGGTGGTGTTCAGGCTGACAAATTAAGAACCTTTCATTCAGCGTTAGAAATGATTATTAAACGATTGACCGAGCTGAATCAATCAAACGCAAAATTTGCTGAATCGGCGCTAAAAACTGTGAATTCGGCAATGGATAGTTTTAAAGATACTTTGATGGGTCAAAAATCATATCAAAATAAAGGTAAATACCAACAGGGCCATGATAAGTCAGGCCATTTGGTCAGCAAGAAAGCATAATCTGAATGGCAAAAATTCATGGGTTGATGGACATGGGACGACGTGGAATGATGTTAAGCCAAACGGCTTTAAACACAACGTCGCATAATATTGCCAACAAATCGACCGAAGGATATTCTCGCCAACGCACGGATATCGTAACAAACCCAGCCATTGACGAAGGTCGCTACAGATCTGGCACAGGTGCTCAGTTGGGCGGAATAAACCGCGTGAATAACCCGTGGCTTGAAAAGCAAATCGAACAAGAAGGTTCGCAATATTCATTCTTAGATTCAAAGGCCAATGCATTATCCGGCTTAGAAAATGTGGTCAATGAACAAAATGTCGAAGGTATCAACGCATCGATTTCAAAATTTTTTAATTCATTCCGTGATCTGGCCAATAACCCTGAAAGTGCAGTGCCGCGAACACAAGTACGCGAGGCAGCAACAGGTCTTATTGGTGTTTTGCAATCTGCAAAAAAACAAATTGATTCAGCAGCAGAGGGCGTAAGCAAATCTATCGAGGCAGGTCTTGAAGAAGTAAATGCTTACGGCAAAGAAATTGCAAATTTAAATGAAAAAATTTTAAATGTTGAAATTTCAGGTGGGCCAGCCAACGACGAACGTGATCGTCGTGATTTATTAGTTAAAAAATTATCCGAGAAAATGAATATTAGCTACGCGGAAGATTCAAAAACTGGAATGATCAATATCACGGCTGGAAAAACTGCAGTGCTTGTTGCCGGCACAACTTCGACGCGAATTTATACAACACCAAGCGAATTCGATGGTCCACGTGTCATGTATGATTTAAGTAAAGGCGGCACAGCGTTTGATGTGACTGATCAATTCACGGGTGGGTCTGTTGGGGCTTCGTTGGCTGTGGGCGGGCCAAAGGGTGAAATCGGACAGCTGGGCCAGCACCTTGAAGACATGGCTTACAATATTGCAAATGAAGTAAATAAAGTGCACCAAGAGGGCTACGATAGGTATAATGGGGTAGGTACTCAATTCTTTGATATGTCTAACCCAAGTGGTTTTTCAATTGAAAGTATGGCGTTAAATAAAAATATTCAAAAAGATGTGGGTTTAATTGCCGCAGCTTCGCAGCCCAATTCGCCGGGCGATAATAACGTGGCGCAAGTTCTGCAGAATTTACAATTTCAAAAAGTAATGGGCGATGGTCAATATACATTTGATAATTTTTATAATTCAAAAGTTGGCGAAATCGGATTAGCAACAAAAAGTGTCGTCACCGCACTTGAGTCACAAAAAAGCACAGTTGATCAATTAAAAAACACGCGCGAAAGCATCAGCGGTGTTAATCTTGACGAAGAAGCATCGAAGATGATCGAATTTCAAAAATCATTCGAGGCCTCGGCGCGAATGATTCGAGTGGCTGATGAAATGTTTGATACGATTTTAAATCTAAAAAGGCTTTAAGGGTTTAACCTATGCGTGTATCTGATAAAATGAATCAAAATCAGCTTTTAAATAATATTCAAAAAAGTCGTTCAAATATTCAAACGTTACAAAATCAAGCAGCTACGATGAAAAAAATATCAAAGCCTTCAGATGATCCGATTGGTGCTGCAAAAATTTTAGAAAATCGCACAGATCTTAAAAATTTAAATCAGTACGAAAAAGATATCGATCATGCCAGAGTTTTTCTAGAAACAACAGAATCGACACTTTCGCAATTAACCGAGGCTGTCGTTAGGGCCAAAGAGTTGGCTTTGCAAGGGGCCACTGATACAAATGGCGGCTTACCACGTGAAATGATTGCCAAAGAAATTTCGCAAATTTCAAATTCAGTACTTGAAATGTCGAACCGCACTTCGGGTGAAAGATATTTATTTGGTGGTTATAAAACAGAGGCTCCGCCATTTTCGCAAGATGGCACTTACCGTGGTGACGCGGCTCAGGTGCAAATTCAAAATCACCGCGAACAATTTATGCCAATGAACCTTGCAGGATCGCAAGTTTTCATGGGCGAAGGGTTGGGCTTCCATCAAACTATCAAGCGCGATTGGGAAGTCCCAAAAACACTTGAAGAACTACAGGCTTTTAAATTAAATACGATTGAAAAAAAATTTGATGCCGAAGATCTTCAACAAAATGAAATTCAATCTCGCGGTCCCGCAAGCATAGGCCGAACTGAAAGGCTGCAGCCGAATGGCGAATTAGAATCAGTCGCCAGCACCACAGGGGCAAATATTTTTTCTATTATGTCAGGGCTCGAGCTAGCGCTACGAACAAATGACAAAGCTGGCATTCAAATGGCCTTAGAGCCTCTTGATACAGCAATGAATCAAATTAATATGGCACGTGCCGAGGTTGGTGGCCGCGTCAGCCAAATGAATGCAACACAAGAGGGTATTCAAAAACAAATCATCGAAAACAAAACACAAAATTCCACAATCGAAGACGCCGACGCCTTTGAAACTTTCTCGAATTTGACAAAATCTGATGCGACATTAAAAGGAATTCTTGAAACATCCGGCAAAATGTCGCAGTTGAGTTTGCTGGATTTTTTAAAATAATATGAGTACTTATTATTTGTTAGGATCTATAGTGCCGAGGATAGCTTTCTGAAGTCACATATTGGGATTCCGAACTATTGCATTGTGACTCTATTCGACAAATTTTAGTGATCACTATAATGATTTTAAGAATAATTTTACTTATTATCACTATTTGTTCACATTTTAAAATTTAACAGGATTTAATGACTCTTCAAGGTTGCCGACATGTACAAACAAACCATGGACCAGTGACTGGGATACGGCTTGTCTGGCGCGGAATAAGGCTTTCATGGATGCGATTCTGCGAGCAGCACTTTTCTCTCGTCGAATGACAGACAATAACAGATTTAAAAAATTAAAATTTGATTGAAACTTTACAAGGACACCAGTCTTGCCAAGGCAAAGCTTGAATGGCCCCTTGACTTTGGTCTGTCGAACAAATAATTAAACCTTCGCACATAACAAACCGATACAGAATGAAGAACAAGGAGTTCAACGTTATGCTCGTACTTACAAGGAAGTTAGGGGAAAGCATTGCCATCGATGATCATATCAAGATCAGGATTGTGCAAATCAAAGGGAAGCAAGTCCGCATCGGAATTGAGGCCCCCAAAGACACCAAAATACACCGTGAAGAAGTTTATATGGCCATCAAAGACCAGAATCAACAATCCGTTCAGGTTAGCCAAGATAAAGTCAAAAATATCTCTAAATTATTTAAGCCTGAATAGTCTTTAAAAATTTACGAACTCATTTAAAGTTAATAATTCATAAAAAATCTGCACAAGCTGCGTTAAATGCATAAAAAAATTGAAGGAACCTCGATTTAGGTCCAGTATTTAGTTAACCATTTAAGATCTAACATTGTCTTAAATCACAGCACATTTGCATTATTCATGTGGATAGCTCTGTTGATAAGACGTGGATAAGTTTTAAATAGTCTATTGAAACACTTACTGAGGGGTAAAGCGTGATCATAAATACAACTCGTTTCGGACAACTTGAATTCAGCTCTGAAGATATTTTTACATTCCCCGAGGGGCTTTTGGGTTTTCAAGATCTAAGACAGTTTATTTTATTAGACGATCCCAATGATGATATTTTTGCTTGGTTACAAAGTTGTGAACTGCCATCAATTGCATTTCCAGTTTTAGAGCCCGAAATATTTGGTCAGTATTACAATGTATCGTTAACTAAAAATGAAAATGAATTATTAAAACTGATACCAGAACAAAAACCCACATTCATGAGTATCATCACAATTCCTGATGACCCAACTCAAATGACAGCGAATGTGAAAGCACCGATCGCAATCAACATGCAGCATAAAATTGCTCGTCAGTGCGTACTACAAGATAATCACTTAGCAATTCGCGAACCTATATTTTTAAAATTACAAAGCCGCGTTGTACAAAATCCAAATACTTCAATTAAATCAATGTCTACGGGTCTTGGTTTTGCGATTAAAATTAACGAAAAAGAATCAAATACTCAGTCTGTAAAACCAGATATTGACCACAGTTTATAGTCTCTGACATCCTCTCGGGATGTCATTTTTAAAAAAAATTTTGTTTTCTGATGCGACCAACTTAATTCGGATTGGTCGTGTTCGTACGATTGAATCAACTGACTGTATTGATTTGCCCGATGCGCTCAGTGTATATAGCGAAAAAAATAAAAATACTTTATTTGATGATTCAAAAGTAAATTGGTCTAACGGACGCACAATTTATTTTTCGCATTTTAAAGCCGCGCATCGTGTGATATGGGCCAGTGTTGGACTTCAGACTATAGCCAGTGTATTTTCGTTTGCGACGCCTGTGTTGATGAATCAATTTATGACACGCTTACAACACATTGAAACATCAAATATTTGGGTGATGGTGGCCTTAGCATTTGGATTTGGCTTGTGCGGAGCCGGACACGGTATTTTGATTCAACATTATTTTTTTAAAACATTAAATTTTTTTCAATTGGCTACAAACAGTGTTAATAAAAAAATATTTTCACATTCATTAAAAATGTCCAACGTTGCCAAACAAAAATATCAAATCGGCGACATTGTTAATTTTATGAGCTCGGATGCAGATGCCATCGGGGATGCAGCCATTACGACAATTGATTTATCAAATGCTATTTTATTATTAGTGGGTTGCTCGGGGTTATTGTTTTATTACATTGGTTTATCGGCATTTCCCGCATTGATTGTTATGGTGATATTGGTGCCACTGACACAAAAATTAGCCAAAAAATTTATGTACCTTGAAGAGGATATGATGGTTCATCGTGATCGGCGCATGACATTAATGACACAAGTTTTGAACGCCATTCGTGTTGTTAAATATTTTAGCTGGGAAAAAAGCATTCAAAATGAAGTATCTGAGGTGCGAAACCTTGAAATCAAATCCAGAACACAACTAGCCCAATCAGAAATTTCTTGGGGATTAATTTATGCATCGATATCAACAGTCGTTTTATTTACAGCTTTGTACACACATTATTTGCGTGGCTTTGAAATTTCACTATCTGTTGTTCTAACGTGTATATCTATTTTTTCATTAATGGAATCACAATTTGGCGGACTTTCAAGGTTCATTAGTCGTTTTATAAATATTTTTGTCAGTGGCGATAGAATTGCCGCCTTTCTGAAATCAGACCAGCTAAAGTCGGAACAGCGCAGTGAAAATTTAATCGTAAATGGCTCAGATGAAAAAATCAGCGTTCGAAATTTGAATTTTAAATTTGGTGACAACGCTGTTTTTAAAAATTTATCGTTTGAGGTGGCATGGGGCGAAACTGTCGCGATTGTTGGTGCTGTCGGCGTTGGTAAAACGACACTACTTAATTTATTATTATCCGAGCACACATCATCAGGAGAAATTCGATTTCCGCTATCTTGGAGCAAATCGTTCGTGTCACAAGAAGCGTATATTATTAATTCAACTTTACGTGAAAATTTAATTTTTGGTCAAAGCAATGTGACTGAGGCGGATTTACAGCAAGCCTTGCAGCTTTCTTGTCTGCAGGCGGATATCGCCATCTTGCCAGCAGGTTTGAATACTGAAATCGGCGAAAAGGGAGTCAATCTTTCTGGTGGGCAAAAGCAAAGGGTCAGTTTGGCCAGGGCAATTCTGGCGAACTCAGATTTCATTTTGCTAGATGATCCACTATCGGCCGTTGATCCGCGGACCGAGGACCTGCTGATCGAGCATCTGATTTTTAATTATTGGAAAAATAAAACAGTGCTTTGCGCAACTCACCGGATTACACATTTGGCAAAATTCGATCAGATTTTATTTTTAACAGAAAATAGTCAATATCAGTTCGGCAGCTATGATCAGCTTTTACAGTCATCTGTTGAATTTAAAAAATTTATTGATCTTGAATTAAAAAATAAAACAGCAGAAATTCAAATCCAAAAACAACTTCCGATCTTAGGTGCCAACCCCGAAGTCTTGTCTGAATCGCGTGTCACTGTTGACGAGGACCGCGCTGTAGGCTCGGTTAAAAATACAATTTACTGGGATTACTTAAAAGCTTTGGGTGGATATTCGAAAAACAGTTCTTGGATTTTATTCGGACTTTTTCTAAGCGCAGTGCTGTTTGTCGCAACGCCATTGATTCAGCGGGCCTGGTTGACCCAAGCGGGTAAAAATATCGTTTCTGGCCAAACTTTGGTTTTGGTTTACGGTGCTTTGGGTTTGTTAACACTGGTGATTGTGTATGTGAATAATATGTTTTGGTCACGTCGTGGAATTGGTGCAGGACAATTGTTTCATGACAAAGTTTTGTCAGCGATATTAAAAAGCGAAATTCGTTTTTTTGACAGCACGCCTGTCGGACGAATATTACAGCGATTTTCAAGGGACGTTGAATCCATTGATATTCATTTGCAATGGAGCTTTGATACCGCCATTCACACGTTATTAAATGTCATCATGTCGTTGTGTTTGATTGTATTTGTATTGCCGATCTCAATTTTATTTTTGGTGCCGACTTTATTGTTATACTATAGAATACAAAATGATTATCGTCGCGTTGCCAGGGAAGTGAAACGTCTGGATTCTTTGGCCAGATCGCCGCGCTATTCGCATTTTAAAGAAACCTTACAGGGGTTACCTGTCATCAGGGCTTTTGGTCAACAGCAGTGGTTTGAATCCGAATTTTTACGTAAACTTGAAACTTCGACACAGGCTTTTTACACACATTATTTTGTGAACCGTTGGTTTTCAACCAGACTGCCATTGATTGGCGCCTTGATATCGATGTTAACAACATGTTCAATTATCTGGGCAACAAAGCAAACTTGGATCAGTGCAGGGCTTGCGGGATTAATTACATTGTATGCCTTAGATTTTTGGAAACATTTAAATTGGGGTGTCAGGATTTTTTCTGATCTTGAATCACGGATGACTTCGGTTGAACGACTTACATTTTATGCGGATCTGCCAATTGAAAAAGAGTTCCCCATCACGACGGATGTCATCCATTCAGGTTCATTAACCTTTCAAAACGTGAAACTGCGTTATGCAGAACATTTGCCATTCGTTTTAAAAAATGTTTCATTTCATATTCCGTCGGGGTCACGTGCTGGTATTATCGGCCGAACGGGATCAGGCAAATCAACATTGTTTCAGGCCGTGTATAGGTTTGTACATTATGATTCGGGTGATATTTTAATTGATGGTCATTCAATCAGAAATTTTTCTTTGGAAATACTGCGAAAAAATTTATCTGTGATACCGCAAGATCCTTCATTATTTATGGGTACGATCAGATCAAATTTGGATCGATACGTTGAAAAAACTGATGATGAAATTTGGCAAACTTTAGAAAAAGTCGATCTGGCTAACTTTATTCATACATTGCCAGATCAGTTAAATTCTAAAGTTACCGAGAATGGCTCTAATTTATCGCAAGGCCAGCGCCAGTTGATTTGTTTGGCCCGTGCCTTACTGATGAAAGTTAAAATTATTTTCTTGGATGAAGCCACCGCCAGCGTCGATCTTGAAACCGACCGCATCGTGCAAAAAGTCATTCGTGAATCGTTGGACGGAATTACGTTGGTCACAATCGCGCACAGGCTATCGACACTGAAAGGTTATGATCAAATTATTGAATTGCAGAACGGTGAAGTTGTAACGCAATCCACCAAAAGGTCTAGTTTTCAACTTTAAACCTATTTTTGTTCTAAAAATATTGTTCTAAATTCAGATTCAATTTTTAATGTAAAAACACAAAAACGAAGGGAGTCTGCTTTGAAAAAATTAACACAATTAGCAGCTATTATTTTGTTTGCAGTTACTGCAAACGCGGCGGGAACGAAAGCTCCAGCAAAAACTCAACAAGCGGCACCTAAGGATGACTTTAGATCTAGCTTAAATAACGGAAATGGGTATGGATTAGCTGGTTGCGGAATTGGTTCGATGGTCTTTGGTGCAAAACCTGGATTTATCCAAGTTGTAGCTGCGACTTTGAATGGAACTGCGGGAAGCCAAACTTTTGGTATTACAACAGGAACGTCAAATTGCGATATTCCGCGTATGGGTCAAACGGCTGCAGTTTATATTGAAGCAAATAAAGCTATTGTGATGAAAGATGCTGCGCGTGGCGAAGGCGAAACAATGTCAGATTTAGCGCTGATTTACAACTGTTCAAACACACAATTATTTTCCGAAAAAGTTCAAAATAATTATTCGCAAATTTTTAACTCTTCAAATGCATATGACTCTTCACGTGCGATTTTGAATACAATAAAATCTGATTCAGCTTTAGCAGCCAACTGCCAAATTGCTGGTTAATTGAAAGGAATATCGAAATGAAATTATTAGCTATTTTATTAGTATCAGCATTTTCTTTTTCATTCACACAGGCTACGGATATCGGCTCTGCAGGTTGCGGTCTGGGTAACATGCTTTTGGGTTCAGATCCTGGCTTTATTCAGGTTCCAGCGGCAACAACGAACGGAACATCTGGTAACCAAACTTTTGGTATCACAACAGGAACTTCAAATTGTGGATCTGGCGCGATGAATGCTCAGTTAAACAATTATGTTGAAAGCAATAAAATTGCTTTAGCTAAAGAAGCTGCTCGTGGACAAGGTGAAACGTTAGCTGGCTTGTCGCAAATTGTAGGCTGTAAAAATGGTTTTGAGACTCAAATCAAATCTCACTATTCGCAAATTTTCAGCAATGACAACACACAAGATATTTCGTCTAAAATTATTCAGATAGCGCAAAATAACCCAGGTTTTTGCTCTTAATAATCACTGTTAAATTATTGTTGAGTTCTTAATTTAAAAGAACAAAAATAGGTCGTATGAGAACTCATGCGACCTATTTTATTTTTTCCCTAGCGTTTATAATGTCGGTCAATGCATTCCCAAGTAATCTAAAACTTATAGCGGAATCTAAAGCTTGGAAGTCGATGCTGTATGCAAATGAGTACAGTCTATTTAATTTACAAAGTCGTTCAGATTCAAAAAAATTCTTTATTTCACCAAATGGTAAAACTGATATTTTGGCTGAGCTGCAAGCCTCGGTTGTTGCGATTCAAAATGAAGGTACTGTTTTATCCGATACAGATTTTTCGTGTCGATTCCCAGCAAGATCCGCATTTATTCGAAAAAATATTTTAGATATCAAGGAGGTTGATGAATCTGGTTGCGCTAAACTTTTAGCCTGGCGAGAAAAAATTTCTGCAGAAAGTGTGACTTTGGTTTTTTCCAGCTATTATTTAGGAAATCCATCATCAACATTTGGCCATACATTACTCAGGATAAATAACTCGGGGAAAAATAAAACGATACGACGAGAGCTCCTTAGTTACGGTATTAATTACGGTGCGAACCCTTGGACCCACAATCCGCTAATTTATAGTTTTTATGGATTGTTTGGGTTTTTTCCAGGAAATTTTATTCCAATCCCGTATTATTACAAAGTCCGCGAATACAATGATTTTGAATCCAGAGATCTGTGGGAATATGATTTACAATTAACTGCTGAAGAAACATTTCGTCTTGTGGACCTTTTGTGGGAGCAGGGTGATAATTTTAATGATTATTATTTTCTAACCGAAAACTGTGGGTATTATATCGCGGCACTGGTTGAGGCTGCTGCACCAAGATATGAAATTTTATCCGGACTGCGCAAGTGGGTTATTCCATCAGATACGATTATTCAATTTCAAAAATCAGGTGCCGTTAGGTCCAGAAAATGGCGTCCGTCAATTTACAATCAATTTAAATCAAGGTTAGAGCTTTTACATTTTGATCAGCAAGAAATCGTTTTTGATATTTTTGAAATGGCTGAAAATAAAAAAAATGCATGGCCCAAAAAATTTGATCAATTAAATGTAAATGATCAATCCACAGTTCTAGATGCGTCTTTGGATTATTACGATTTTAAGCACAATAAAGAATTGGCAGATGACAACAGTCTTGAGAATGTGACCAAGAGGCAATTATTAATCAAGAGAAGCTCGTTGCCTGTTGGTTTGCCAATTTCAGAAAAAAACTTGGAAACTTTAGCTCCAGAAAATGCGCATGGATCATTTCGATGGCAAATTTCAGGATTAAATACATCAGATAAAAAAAATTCAAAAAATAAAAGTGAAAGCCTAATTTTTGGTGCTCGGTTTGCGTTTCATGATCTTGAAGATCCACTGGATGGATATCCCGACGGAGCACAAATTGAAATGTTTAATTTTAAAGTTAAATATCTTTTAAATACTGAGTCGTTAGAAAAGTTAAATTTACAGGAAATTAAAGTTTTTCACGTCGGAGCCTTTCCTGATTTTGATCGATGGACAGGTAAAAAATCATACGACCTGTCTTTAGGTGTGTTCAGAGAAATCAATAACCTTTGCATTGACTGTCTGACTGGGCAATTAAATTTTAGTTATGGTTTTTCAAAAGTATTTTCAAAATTTCGGTTTTCTATCTTAACAAAGGCAAAATATATGTACGGTGATTTTAATTCAGATCATCACAATGGGTGGAATTATTTTGGGTTAGGTCCAAGATTTATTATGCAATATGATTGTAGCTCTGACTATCAAATGCGTGTTGAGGCTCAGCATCAATCAGTCAGCACTGCGGAATATAAATTATGGACAACTGATTTGATTTTTAGGCGCAATTTTTTAAATCAATATGCGATAGAATTAGGAGCCAGCACAAATGAAGTTCAGAATGTATATAATGCCACAATTTATTATTTTACTTTCTAGTTTTTTAGTGTTCACCAGCTGCAATCATTTATTGTATCCGGCTGAGCGGTCATCATATATAGAAGCTAAATATATTAAGCCTTCGCCACAAAATATTTATATTTCTGTTAGCGAAACCGAAAAAATTCATGCTTGGCATTTTACATCTGAATCTAAAATTAAAAAAGGTATTGTATTGCATTTCCATGGAAACGGTCAAAATTTAACAACACATTTTCAATTTTTCAGATGGATGACGCAATTTGGTTTTGATTATATTGTTTTTGATTACCGTGGCTATGGCCAAAGCTCTGGCCAGCAAGCAACGCAAAAAACAACTGTTCAGGATGGCCTTGCCGTAATAAAATATGTTAAGGAAAATTTTAAAAATCTGCCATTTATTACAATCGGACAAAGCTTAGGTTCGAATGTTCTGGTCCGTACTCTTCAGGACATCGATCCGTTGTTATATCCGGACATGGTCGTTTTAGATTCATCATTTTTATCATACAGAGCTGCTGCTAGATCTATTTTAAAACAACGGTGGTTTTTATATCCGATCATTCCGCTGACGTATTTAGCGATTGATGATGATTTCAGTGCTGCTCAAAATTTGAAAAAAAATCCAATTATTCCTGCGCTTTTTTTTCATGGGACAGATGATGTTATAATTTCGACAGATCTAGGTAAACAAAATTTTGAATTGTGGCCAGGACCTAAACATTTAATTTTAAACCAGGGTGGTGGTCATATTGCTGCTTTTGGTGATGCTCGATTTGCAAATAAGAACAAAGAAATTTTACTGAGTTGTTTTGAGCAGATCGTAGCTCATAAAATCAGTAACTTTAATCTGTGCGCTTTGAAATAAACCCGTGATCTTTTTTTCGTGATTCATATTCGACAGCTTTACCCAGCTGTCGGGTGGATAAACCATACGCTTCAGTCGTTTTTAGATTGGCCAAGGCCGTATCAACAGTCTGTTCATTATTTAATACGGCAATATAATTTTTAATTTTTGAAATTAAATCAGCACCTGCTTCGTGTAGTGCTTCAAAACGTATTTCACCCAAACCTGATTTTTGCCACGTCGGTAAATAGGGCAATGCTGTTTGCGCGCTGGCATTGTACATTGTATTTCGGCATTCGTGATCGGGCTTGATCCAATGGTGGTTGCCGAATTGATCTTTCAATTGAACGTGATGTTTTTCACAGGGTTTTCCGCAATCTTTAAAGCTTTTGCCTTTACTTAAGAACGCTGCAAATACGCAGTGTTCCATGTGAAAACTGGGCATGGATTGATGAATTGTGACTTCTAATTTTTTTGCATCCGTATTTTCAAGCAGTGCATTTGTTTGTTCAAAGTTTAGATCATATGAAATACAAACTGAATCAAGACCTTTGCTGATCAGGTATTCGGCCGTCAGGCTGTTGGTCACATTCAAGCTAAAGTCGCCCTTAAGCATCCCTTTGAATTTATGTACAGTTGTAAAATACTGAAGGGCGCCTAAATTTCTGATCAAAATAAAATCTGGATTTAGCGCATGAATAATTTTTAAATTTTGAAGCTCTTGGGGCTTTAATATGCGAGTTGTCGCAATACCAACGGCAATGCCTATTTTTTTAATTTCTGTAATTGAATCTGTATAATCGCGGCCAAATTCAAAATCCAGACAGACTGTATTGATAGCATCGGCTTTGATTTCGGTTTTTCCAATAGCGGAAATCAGGTCTGCGACTTGTTTTTTGTTGCGCAATAAAATATTGAATTTGGGTATTGATGAATTTGTTTTTACAATGGATTTTGAAATAAAATCTGCGATGTCATTAATTTCAATTTGATCAACGGTATTATGCGTTCTGGCAACTTCAATTTGTTGAACTAAGCGCTGCCGTAGGTTTTTAATCTCTTTGTGATTTAAGAATAAATTTTTATCGCCAGTAAACATAATTTCAATATCATTTGTCGTTGTTGTAAAGGCGGTTCCGGCCAATGATGAAAATTCATCGTTCAATAGTTCCGTAGTCAACGGTTTTTTTTCGGCTTTTGTTAAAACGGATTCTGATTGATCTGTAAATAAAAAACGTCCATCAGTGACTGTAGCTGTTAATTTTTGGCCCAAGGCCAATTCGATTTTAAAGTTTAAATTTATTTTTTTAAAATAATTTTTATCCGAATACGAACGTTGAATTTCTTTTTTAAGTTCTTTGTCATGATTCAGATATAAGTTCGATCCAAGCGCATTTGATGTTAAATTTGAAGTATTTGATAAGCCCAATTTGTATTTCAATTCATTTATTTGTTGAACTGAAAAAATAAAGCTGCCTTTATTTTCATTTTTTTCCACCCACAGTAGGCCATCACCATTTTTAAGATCTTGGGGTTGGTTTAATTCAATTGTATAATTGTAATTTTTAGTATCAACAGAAGTGATTTTGCCAATCAAAGCACCACGATGCGCGCTGTACGTGCCGTCGACCAGCTCTTGGTGATTGACGCCATTCAGCCAACCTGGAAAAAACCCGCGCGAAAACTGAACGGCCATATTTGTTTTTTCTGTATCAATTTCAGATTCAGTCAGCTGGTTTTCACTAAGAACTGAATCTATCGCAAGGCGAAATGATTTTGCAACACTAGCGACAAATTCAGGCGTTTTTAATCGGCCCTCGACTTTAAAACTTTTGACTCCTAAGCGCATCAGTTCGGGGATTTCTGCAATTCCACATAAATCTTGAGGTGAAACCAAATAACTTTGATCAATTAAATTTTTCGTTTCACCGTCGACAATCAATTCATAACTGAATCTACAGCTTTGGGCGCATTGGCCTCGATTGGCAGACCTTCCGCCCAAAGTTTCCGATGTAAAACATTGTCCCGAATAGGAAACGCAAAGCGCTCCGTGAACAAAAACTTCTAATTCTTTAGTGGTGCGCTCGGTAATTAATTTAATTTCAGATAATGAATTTTCACGGGCCAAGACAAATCGTTTGATGTTTAAATCATTCAGTAACTCAATGGCCAAATCATTTGAAATTGTCATCTGTGTCGATGCATGAATGGGTTGTTGTGGCGACATCGTGCGAACGATCTGCACCAGCCCCAGATCTTGGATAATTAAAGCATCAGGTTTTAACGGCAGAACTTCTTTTAGGGCTTGAACGACTTTGGAAATTTCATTTTGAAAAATGACAATATTAAAAGCCAAATTGACTTTGACGCCGTAAAGATGACAGGTTTCAATAATTTCTTTGAGTTCTGCGATTTCAAAATCATAACTGCGGCCACGGGCATTAAAGCCGGGAAATCCGACAAAAATGGCATCGGCACCGTTGTGAATAGCCGCCAGCGCCATTTCTTTTTGTCCGACAGGTAATAATAATTCAAAATCAGATTTTTGCATTTATTAATTTCTTCAGGTATTTCTTGTTTTCATTGATCAAGTTTTTTTGAATAGTTTGAATCATTTTTTTAAGATCCGGATTATTTTTAACTTTTTTATTTTCATCAAACATGTGAATTAATTCATATTCACGCGGTAGGTCTGTGAATTTAATTTTCTCTGCATTTTTTATTTTTAAAATTTCTTCTGTTTTTGCAATACGCTTTAAAACCAATTTGAAAATTTGGGTGTGAATAAGGTCGATGTCTTTGCGGAGCATATTGATTTTTTTCATTGATTAATGGTTTTAAAATTGATCCGCTGATTGCACAAGTACGGTTTTGTCGACTGTAACTATTATATGAGTTTTTATGTCTAAACTACAATTTTCTTGACATATCATGATTTGTCATGAGATCATGATATCATGATCTAAGGAGATTTTTATGAAAACACCTGTAATTGTCAAGTTTGCAACTCAGATTGATAAGGATGTACTTCAAGACTTAAAACAATTTGCAAAGCAGACGGATCGAAATATTTCCAGTGTCGTTACAGAGGCTGTTGCTGATTATTTGCAAAAAGTTAAACTGCGGCCTGCCTTCACAGCAGCAATGGATGAAGTGCTTAATGATCACGAAGAGCTTCTGAGCCGTTTGGCTAAATAATCAAAATGAAAATTACAGTATTTATAACTTTCGTAGAAGCTGTTGAGTTGCATCAAAAATTAATTCAACGATTTGGTGGCAAGCCCGGTTTGCGCGATATGGGCCTATTGGAAAGCGCATTGATGCGTCCGCAAACTGGTTATTATGAAACTCTTTCATTGCAAGCTGCTGCGCTTATGCAAAGTCTATCTAATAATCATCCATTTATTGACGGTAATAAACGTGTTGCCTTTGCAGCAACTGCCATTTTTTTAAGGATGAACGGATACCAACTTAAAGTTACAGCGGATATTGGTGAAAATTTTTTAATCGAGAATGTAATTAAAGAAAAAATTGATATTCAAATTATCGCATCTTGGATTGAAAAATATTGTGTTCAGATATAATCGCCTATTCAATCTGGGCAGGTAATGATTTTTCAGCCTTTGCGCCAAGCTCTTTTAATTTTTCAACCTGCGATATCAAATTACCACGGCCTGTGGAAATTTTACCCATGATTTCGGTGTGGGTTTTCTGAACTGTACCGATGCGCTCGCCCAGCGTTTCCAAATCTTTAACGATACCGGCAAATTTATCGTACAGTTCGCCGCCGCGTTTTGCGATTTCAAGCGCATTTTTTTGCTGACGTTCTTGCTTCCACAGCGAAGCAACAGTGCGTAGTGTTGCTAGTAACGTCGTTGGGCTGACGATGGCAATATTTTTTGACCAAGCTTGTTCAAAAATTTCTGGTTTTAATTGGAATGCCAAGGCAAAAGCCGGTTCAATCGGCATAAATAACATGACAAAATCGGGTGAAATTATTTTTTCTGCCAAATGATATTTTTTGTCCGACAAATCACTGACGTGCCGCTTGAGTGATTCAATATGCTGTAATGCGAATTTGTCTTTGGTGATTTCATCAGTGGCTGAGCAATAGCCTTCATAGGCAATTAAAGTCATTTTTGAATCGACAATCAAATGTTTGTTATCCGGCAATTGCACAATCACATCGGGTCTAAGTATTTCGCCCTCTGACCCACGTACAGTTTCTTGGGTGAAATATTCTTCGCCCTTACGAAGGCCGGATCGTTCTAAGATATTTTCCAAAATAAATTCGCCCCAGTTACCTTGAGTTTTATTTTCACCCTTCAGTGCTAGGACTAAATTGTGGGCTTCTTTGGACATTGTTTGATTCAGTTCTATGAGTTTTGAAATTTCACCTTTTAAGTGACCGCGTTCAAAGCGCTCTTGGGAATAAGTGTCTTCGACTTTTTTTTCAAAATCTTTGATGCGTTCTTTCAGTGGGTCTAATAAAGTTGCAAGCTGTTTGTGATTTTGATCCGAAAAGCGCACAGATTTTTCATCAAAAATTTTTTGTGCCAGATTTTCAAATTGCAAAGTCACCTGCGTTCGCAGACTGTCAGCATCGGCTTTTGTTTTATCCGAGCTTGTGGTTTGAGCTTCAAAGCGCGCGCGCCACGTTTCAGATTCGAGCTTCATTTTGTTGTAAATTAAAAAACCGACAACCAAACCACCTGCGATAAAAGCTAAAACACCTATGATAAAATCCATATGAACCTCGTAAATTACGTTTACTAATTTATGTGAAAAGTGTTAATTTGTCGTTATGAATTCCACACAAAATACAAAATTCAATACTAAGCTAAATATCAAATCGTTCATTGTGGCTGCGCGCCCCAAGACATTATCTGCTGCAATTGTGCCCATCATTGCGACTGTAGGCCTTGTGCAGGCCAAAGGTTACCAGATTCAGTGGTGGATTGTCGTCCGGGGTGATGGTTTTATCGGCGAAGACGTGACT
>JAYVKY010000264.1:0-3121 GCA_043767965.1 Pseudobdellovibrionaceae bacterium | reverse complement strand
GATTTGAAGTTGCGCTTCTGACCAGGTCATGCTCTGAACTTTTTTTTCGTCAGGAAAATTGATTTCGTGAAAATTGAAAACATCATTGCTAGTGGAATTTGGAATTAAATTTACAGTTTCTAAACTATTATATCCGGCCTGACTTGGATGGCCATTGAAAATTAATATCATTGCAGGCTCGAGTTTTTCATTCATGAAGCTATCTTTTACTGAGCTTAGAATTGCGCGTGGATTTAAATAATCTACACGGTGAGGACTTTGTAATGAAAGACTTCGATAAAATAATACCGGTTTGGATCTCATTCTTTCAGGTAAAAGTGCGAGGACATCGTCAATCGTTTTAACACTACAATTTTTATTGCGAATTATTTGCGTAAGTTCAAGTAATGTGAAGTTTTGTTCAGTATAGACAGGACAGTCAGATGACGGAGTACCTTGTGCAATTTCCAAAGAGAATAGGTAAAAAAATAACCCCAAAAATATTTTTTTCATTACTTTTTTGTAAGCACTAATTTGCAATTTGTAAACTACATTTTATTAAATGTTTGTTTAAGAAGTATTTGTTACAGAGTATTCAAAAGAAAACTTTTTTTGTTATAGCTGATACGCATGAAATGGTTTTCCGGTGTAGGGTGGAGGTGTTACTTTCGTTAATAAATAAATTTAAAACTCGTTAGATCTAAGCCGCTAAAATAATTTCAGAATATTTCGAGATTGGTTCTGCTGACTTTCTTGGACCAGAAGATTTAAGCTCAATTAGGCCAAATTCAGCGAGTAACTGAATGTCTTGATACACATTTTTAAAATCTCTTTTAACCAGTCTGGCAAGCTCTTGAATGGACTGTGGCTTTAATAATTTAATATTACTCATTAGTTCTAATCTTGCGCCGGTGATGACTCGTCCTAAAGTTTCAAAATCAGGAAAACTGATGATTTCAGTATTTTTATTTAATTTCGGCCGTTTTGTTATAGCAGTAAATGCTCTGTCCATTGCTTTTGTAGTGGATTCAACCACCAAAAGAACTTTTTTGCTCTTCATATAAAAAAACCAGCCTTTCTTATCATTGCTTCGGCATCGACCCGAAGTTCTTTAATACCACGAAAAACATAACCCACTTCAGTTTCGCCAATATGTAAATGTGGCCCCTTCGGCTTATGATTATCAAAACCAAATATAGTTTTTCCAGATTCTGAAAACCACGCGCTATATTTAATTCCCTGTGGATAATGAGTTGATATAGGAATTTTTAAGATAATGACCTCAAAAATAGCCAATCTTAATCCATCGGAATGCTTTAAAATAGTTTTTTGTCGAAAAATCTCAATAGCCTTCATCTGATGGTAAGGATACCATTAGATGAAGGCTATGTAAATCAAAAAAATACTTATATCAACAAATTTTTAACGCCTACAGTGTGCTCAGTCAATTACGGCTGTCGAAATTGACTGATTCTGCGGATTAAGCTTCAATAGCGACTTAGCTATAGGGAAGGTCGTTATGAACTCGCTTATTTTAATTACAGATATTATTGAAAAAATTGTTTTACTTTTACTTGTTGGGTTGTCGGTTTGGTCGATCACTATAATGATTGATCGCAAGCGATTTTTAGCCTCGCAAATTTCAGAGGCTATGTTTTTAAATATTAAAAAAATGATTTCAGACAAAGACTTTTCTTTTCAAAAATTATCTGGCAAAGATTTTTTTACTGTCGCTTTTCAAACTGCACAGAAATATTCTGATGATTTTAAAAAGACAGACAGCATTGATCGCGCCATTTCAAGCTGCATTAAAGAGCATAGATCAAACCTTGAAAAAGGTTTACCCGTACTTGCTACGTTGGGTGCGAATGCGCCGTTCATCGGTTTATTTGGCACAGTCCTTGGTATTATCAGATCGTTTGCATACTTGGGTACACAAAGCGGCAGCACGGCCGTGATGACAGGAGTGTCACAAGCTTTGTATGCGACAGCGGTGGGATTGGTCGTCGCAGTGCCTGCGGTAGTGGCCTATAATAATTTTTCAAATCAAATTAAACGCGCTATCGGGCGCACAGAATCTTTGCGCGATTTATTAATTGCACAGATTAGAAATTAAGAATCACAATGGCCGCCGATTTAAACAATGATTCCGAAGATTCCAATTTCTCATCGATCAATGTGACTCCGTTTGTGGATGTGGTATTGGTCTTACTTGTTATTTTTATGATTACGGCTCCAGTGTTAGTCAAAGACGTCATTAATATAAAATTACCAAAAACCAGCTCAGGTGACGGTCAAATTATGCAAACACTAGGTGTTGCCATAAATCGTGATGGCAATATTTTATTAAACGGTACGATCACAGATGACGAGGGTTTAACGACTGCCGCCGTTGCAGCGCTAAAGTTAAGCCGTGAAGCACAAGCCATTATCAGTGCCGATGTGGATGTGCAATATGGCCGGGTTGTCAAAGTGATTGATTTATTAAAGACAGCGGGGCTTGAAAAATTTGCCGTACAAATCGAGCAAGAAAAAAAATAAGACTTATGCTATTAAGGATGCGCAGTTTATCGCCGGTTCAAATTTCAGTCATAGCTCATTTATTTGTTGGTGTGTTGATTTTTATTTTAACTTTGGATTTATCAATTTTTAAATCAAGTAAAAAAGTTGATTTCAAAGTTATTGTAAATGCTGTTATAGCGCCGTCGAACTTAGCCCTTCAGCCTAAAAACGAAACGAAACCCGTTCAACCTGAAAAAATAGTACCCGAAAATTCACAAAAAGTATTTGGTGTCAGCCGAAAAGCAATCACAACCTCAAATCCTGATGCTGCTAGTGTTAAACAAGGTAATACGATTACAAAAGAAAATGATGACCTTAAATTAAAAGATACAGATGAGGATTCATTACCAATTCCTGCGGATGATTACCGGATTACGAAAGATGTTTCATTTTTGTATAAAGCAAAGATGGTTCGAACTGATCAAGCAAGGGCTGTGGGTTATGTCGGAACAGCACGAGTATCTATATTGGTGGACCAATTAGGTAACGTCCGTGACATCAAATTATTAAATGACTTGCCCTATGGGCTCAACGAGCGCGCTATCGAGTGCATAAAAATGTCTAAATTTGCTCCGGCTGA
>JAYVKY010000263.1:0-2827 GCA_043767965.1 Pseudobdellovibrionaceae bacterium | reverse complement strand
TGTCGAATTTCCTTGGCTTGTGCCAGCCGATTTCCTGATGTTGTGCCACTCTTAAAAATTTGAGCAGCAGTTACTGTTTGGCAATTTCCACTGGCACACTATGGTTGTCAAGCTTGTCTTTTTTTGCGCGCTTTTTTCTGTAACTTTCGCCGGTAATAACTATCTGAAGACTGCCATGCTGAAGTTTATCCACGATGGTGTCTAAGGCCAGTTCGTCATCGATAATTTCGTTCCAGTTTTTCAACGGCAGTTGTGTCGTGAACAACGTACATTTATCTTGGCGTTCTTCTAAAATATCGTGCAGATCCTGAACGATTTGTGGATGAAGTTTCTTAAGACCGATGTCATCGATAATTAAAAAATCTGTTTTAATCAATTTATCTCGAAGTTTCAAATAGCTGCCGTCAGTTCGCGCCATCAAAAGTTTCTCGATAAAAATACTGACACCCATAAATATTGTTGTAAACCCGTGTCGACAGGCTTGATGGCCCAACGCAGTTGCTAAAAATGTTTTTCCGATTCCAGTTGGACCCGTAATAATCATATTCCTGGGACTAGCCTTAATAAAATTTAAGTGCATCAGTTCTTTAATTTCTGGCTTGTTAAGGCTGCGGTTGGCCGTGTAATCCAGTGATTCAAAACTTGCTTGCGATCTAAAATTAGCAAACTTAAGCCGCCGATTTATTTTGTTAATTTCACGGTAGTTTCTCTCGTCAGTAATTAACGCCGACAATAAATCGCTTCCGCTCCAACCTTGACTCAGAGATTCTTGTAATCGCAGATCAACTGTTTTTAACATGCCAAATAATTTCATTTCAGATATTTGATTCTTTGTTTGTTCTAACATTTTTATTTTCTCCATTTTTTTGGTTTAATGAATATTGTTTAACCCGCGCAAATGCGGATTATGACTTTTTCGATTGATTTGCTCTTCTGTGTTTTGTTTGACCCCCTGTCTGGTTTTAATGACTCGCTCCAAGTATTGAACGTTGTGATTGTTAAACAAATTAGCTTCCTTGCAGGCGCCTTCCAACAGGGCTGCGCCATACTTCCAAGAAAGTGCTACAATACCCTGACACCGGCGCATATGTTTTAATGGAAATTCTGCTTCTAATAAGCCCTTTACGAGCGACAAGCACTCAACGCCGACTTTGGCCGCTTGAGTAATTATTTTTTGAATATCTTCTTCTGCAAACGCCTGCTGTGCTGGCGGGTAATGGTTTGGATTAGTTATAAATTTTCTCACCGTTTTGCTTCGCGCATGAAAGGCCACGCGATCACCATTTACAAATATTTCTACAGCCTTCGCCGTAGCCCAAATATCTAATTCTTTACCGCGATGTTGATACGGCGATGAATAATAGTTCTGATCAAACATTAAATGACAATCACGACTAAGAACTGCTTTGTGGTAAACTGCCACTTTGTACGACTCAGCGGGCAAATCGCGCAAAGAATTTACTTCGTCCAAATACATTTCTTTGCGCGTGCGTTTAAATATGCGATGAACTTTGTTATTGAAAATTTCTAAATGCTCACGCAAGCACTGGTTTAGTTCCAACAGCGACGTAAATGTTCGGTGACGAATTTTCATGAAAAAATATTTTTGGAAAATTTGTATCGTGCGCTCAACAATGGCTTTATCTGTAGGACATCTCACTCTAGCAGGAAGAACCGCCACTTCATAGTATTCAGCTAAGCGAGTATAGGCTTGGTTAATAACAGGATCGTATCTGTGTGCTTTTGTGACAGCACTTTTTAAATTATCCGGCGCAAGACTTTGCGGAACGCCGCCAAAATATTCAAACATATTCACATGGCTCTGCAAAAAATCAGAGCTTGATTGGCTCAAACTAAATTCTGCGAATGCAAACCGGGAATGGCAGAGCACGCCCACAAATAAATGTGTCCGTCGTACCTCGCCGGTCGCTGGATCTAGAATATCAATCCCATCACAATAATCAATCTCTGCACGCTCGCCAGGTCTATGGATCTTAACCATCGTGGCCACTGATAAATTTATATTCTTGTGGGCCTGCTTCCAGAAACCTGAATACTGTACCAATAACTTTTGTGATTCAAAAAGCTCTTCGTAAATAATATTTAACGGCACGCCGGATAAAAATTCGCGGCGTACTCTTTCCCAATCAATATTTGCACTCCAATGCAAAACCGCCCTGATTTTGACTTCATCGTCGCTTACAAAATTATTTTTTATTTTTTCGACATACTTGTTGATGGTGTTGCGATGGATTTTTAAAGCCCGCGCAATTTGGCGGTTTGTCAGACCCAATTTTAACAGCCGCTTGATCTCGCTTAGTTCTTTCACGTTGAGCCCTTTTCCTGCCATTTTTGTCACTCCTTGATGTTAGATCTTGATGATCAAACACGCCGGAATGAATGGCGATTAAGCTGCTCAATTTTTAATTATAACGTGGCACAACATGAAGGATATTGGCTGGCACACGATCATGGAAATCGAGTGGCACAGCATTCAGGAAATTACGTGGCACAAGATGGTGGAAATTCGACATCAGCTTCGGTTGTCCTTTTATCTATTGATCTAGCCTTTGCAAGGGCTTCCTTTAAGAAGTCTAGGTCCTTAGATACGTAAACTAAGAGAGGGTAATCACTTGCGGAAAATTTAACACGGTGTTGAAAAAGAAAAAGTTTTCCGTCTTTTTGTTCAAATTTAAAAATATCAGAATCTAGTTTTTCAGGCTCTCCATATTTTGAACTCAGAGCAGATTTAATACCATCTAACTGGTCAGATATGTGCATTTCGTAGGCGATAAATTTGTCCTTAAAAAATAGCCCGCAGCCAGTG
>JAYVKY010000262.1:0-5138 GCA_043767965.1 Pseudobdellovibrionaceae bacterium | reverse complement strand
CTCTTGAAGAAAAAACTGAAGAAATTGAAAACCTAGTCAAAACTATCAGTGGCGCGGTGGATGTGGTACGTAATCCTGTTTTCGGACAACTTTATTTAGAAATTGATATCAATCAAAAAAATATAGCGAGCTACGGAATTAAAACTGAAGATATAAACCAACTCGTCGAGACCGCTATTGGCGGACGCGTAGTAACCGAAATTATAGAGAATAATAAGCCCCTGCCTGTGCAATTGAGGTATCCCCTTGAAAAGCGCAATTCAATCGAAGCCATCGCGGCGTTATTGGTTAAAACTCCAGGTGGTGCAAAAGTGCCCTTAAGAAACTTGGCCACAATTAGAGAAGTGGACGGTCCCGTACAAATTACACGCGAATCTGCCAAACGTCAGGTGGTCGTACAGGCCAATGTAGAAGGGCGTGATGTGGTAAGTTTTGTAAATGAAGTTCAGCAAACTATTAAGCAAAAACTATCATTACCGCAGGGCTATTATATTACTTACGGAGGTCAGTTTGAAAATCAGCAGCGAGCAGCGGCTCGACTGGCAATTGTGTTACCAATTGCAGTTCTGTTAATTTTTATTATGCTGTTTATAACATTCCGTTCTTTGCGACAAGCTGGATTAATAATTCTCAATATCCCATTTGCCATGATAGGTGGAGTAATAGCTCTGTACTTATCGGGCTTGTATTTATCAGTGCCAGCCTCAGTTGGTTTTATTACACTGTTTGGAGTGGCGGTGCTTAACGGTGTGGTCATGGTATCTTATTTTAACCAATTGCGTGATTTGGGTAGAACTGTGTTACAAGCTGTCGAAGAAGGTGCGGTACGGCGTTTACGACCAGTGCTAATGACTGCGATGATTGCAAGTTTTGGTTTAACACCATTATTATTTTCGACTGGTCCTGGCTCAGAATTACAGCGGCCTTTAGCCGTTGTGGTTATAGGAGGGTTGTTTACATCAACACTTTTAACGCTAATATTACTACCGACGCTTTATGCCTGGATGGAAAATTTGACTGACAAAAAGAAAAGTAAAATTCAAGGAGAGTTAGCATGAAACATTTAGTTTTAATAATTCATGCTGGTCTTAAGCAAGCTACGACAGATCTTTTACGAAGCCTTGATGATATTGAAGAATTTACTTTTACATACATTGAAGGGCACGGTACTCAATCAGAAGATGATCCCGAGCTTTCAAATAGAGACCGGGTTGTGGGTTACATACCCCGCTTAAGAGTGGATATGTTATTAGACGACTCAAAAGTTGAGCCCGTTCTTGCAGCCTTTCGAAAAGATAAAAATAACAGTAAACAGAACCTTTATTGGGTTACAGAAGTGAAAGAGCAAGGACGGTTTTAAATGGTGAAATTTATAAATAGCATTGACTTGGTTATATCCCCCTACGTAGGATGCGCGAATGAGTAAACATCATTTACATCCAGATATTGTTAAAAGACTTAAACGAGCTTCGGGACATCTTGCGAAAGTTATAGATATGCTTGAGCACGAAGAGGACTGTTTAAAAATTGCACAACAGCTTCAAGCTGTAAGTCATGCTATTGCAAATGCTAAAACTACTTTGGTTACGCAACATATTGAAGGCTGTTTGGATGAGATCGTTCCGACCTCCAAAAAAGATCAGCTTAAAGAGTTCAAAGAAATCACAAAATACCTTTAGCTAAATTAGGAGCAACAAATGCGGTTTTTGAAACTATTACCCTTATTACTAGCAAGTTCGTCTGCTTGGGCTCACGGCATATCTGCCGCCGACAAAGCGGCCATGCTAAATGGTGGCTATCTTAAGTATGTTTGGTTGGGCGCTACACATATGTTGTCGGGCTACGATCATCTTTTATTTATCTTCGGTGTTATTTTCTTTTTATCGTCATTTAGAGACATCGTTAAATTTATCAGTGTCTTTACTTTTGGCCATTGCATCACCCTTGTCTTTGCCACATTTTTTAAAATTCACGCAAACTACTACTTAATTGATGCGGTCATTGCCGTCAGTGTTATGTATAAAGGCTTTGAAAATATAGATGGATTTAAAAAGTATTTTGACTGGAAGGCGCCAAGTTTATTAACTATGGTTTTTGCTTTTGGTTTGATTCACGGTTTTGGTCTTTCAACTCGTCTTCAACAGTTGCCTTTAGGCGACGACCAGTTCTCTATGCTATACAGAATTTTGTCATTTAATGTCGGCGTTGAAGTCGGACAGATTGTTGCCTTAACTGCTATGCTTATAGTTCTCAGCGGATGGAGAAAGGCTAAGACCTTTGCGAAATTCGCATATGCTGCTAACGTAGGGCTTATTGCAGGTGGTATATTTTTATTCTTCATGCAGTTTCATGGTTACTGGCACACATCAGACCCCGATGCATTTCCACTTAATCAAGATGACCACTCTCATGTTCACGAAGACATGAGAATGGAAGAGTCAAATAAACATTAAAACCAACCTTTTAACAGGAGAACATATGAAAACAGTTTTATTATTAACATTCTTAGCTTCACAAATGGTTTTTGCGCACAGCGATCACCCACCAAGAGTTGCTGCCTGTATTGCAAAAGCTTGCACCCAAGAACAAGTCGAAAAAGGCCTTCAAACGGCTTTAGATATTTTAGTGGCTAAAAAAGTTGTTGAAGACTCATGGGCAAAAATCAAGTTAGAGAAAATCGAGAGCAAACAGTTCAAAAAAGGACCAGAGTGGGTTGCCACTTATTTTGATGATTCTAAAAAAGATAAGACCAAACAACGGCTCTATGTTTTCATCACTAAGGATGGCTACCTAAATGGCGCAAACTTCACTGGTGAGTAAAACCCCAATGCTAATACCACTAATTTATGGTCTTTCCGCATTAGCGGGCGAAGGCACTGGACATTCTCACGACGAGAATAATGCCAATATGCAAGTTTTGGGTGTCTTCATTATTTTAATCATTGCAGTAACCGGCTTCTACTTTTTATCTAAAAAGAAATGAAAGCTCGCTACCTATTTACCATTAAAAATTATAAAGCAGCTCTTGTGGCTGCTTTATTTTTTGGATGCATAGCTCCTGGGTCAAAGTTTTTATCTCCGAACTTACCGCCACAAAGCATGGCAGGACTTTTATATTTTTTTGCTGGAGTCGGTCTCTTGGCAGTTCTCATAAAGCAAAACTTAAATTCATTTTCACGAGTTCAACGAAAAGACTATAAGTGGTTCTTACTAGCAACCGTATTTGGCGGAATACTGGGACCTGCTTTTTTAACTTATGGTATAAGTAGAATCAGTGGTTCAACTGCTTCATTACTTTTAAATTTGGAGGCCGTACTCACCTCACTCATTGCATGGTTTATTTTTAAAGAGCATTTCGAAAAAAAAATCGTTTACGGTATGATTCTCATTGTCTTAGGCTGTTTAACATTATCTTTAAACTCAGGCGCATCAGCGGGCACAGATACTTGGCTCGGGTTTGTTTTAATTAGTTTAGCGTGTTTGTCTTGGGGTATTGATAACAATGTTACCCGAAACATTTCGCACTTAGACCCAGTTCTCATTGCTTCGTTTAAAGGTCTTATCGCAGGAAGCGCAAACTTATTTCTGGGTTATCTGATCGGTGAAAAATTATCTTGGAATATACAAATTTTACAAGTTGGTGTTCTGGGCTTTTTAGGCATCGGCATAAGTCTTGTTGCCTTTATCGTGTCACTCGGTTCGATAGGTACAGCAAGAACTGGAGCGATTTTTTCAACAGCTCCGTTCATTGGTTCATTGCTGTCGATAGTTTTTTTAAATGAATCTTTGTCTGTTCCGTTTGTAATAGCTCTGCTGCTAATGGCTGGGGGGATTTGGTTTCATCTAAGTGAGGACCACGAACATGAGCACACCCATACCGAACTAATCCATAGCCACGAGCATATACACGATGATCATCATCAACATGAACATTTACAGCATGACCCTGTTGGCGAACCTCATAATCACAGGCATACTCACACACAGCTTACGCATAAGCATTCGCACTTTCCCGATATACACCATCAACACGAGCATAATGGCCGACTTAGTTAAATACCAGTTCAAAAATAATGTTTACAATTTAGAAAAAGAAAGAACACCTTGAAAAGCCGGAATCTTTTTCAAACTCTTTTCATAAAGTAAAACGAAAGTGAGGTCTTAATTATATGAAGAAACAAAAAACATCCCGACCTTCTAAAACAATCCGTAAGATCGAAAAGGTTGAAATTTATTTTGTTCCAGATAAAGATTTATTGGGTCATCGAGAAGAGGAAGTTTTGGAAATACTTTTTCAAATGCTGATGATGAGTGGTCCATCGAATGCTCAGTTGAAAATAAACAAGAAATGAGCGTTCGAGTCGGGCTAGGTGCGCTCGCTTTTTTGGGCGTGAGTGCCGCTTAAATTCGATCTGGTTCGAGTAATACTTGGTGACCCTGGACGCCCAATGGGCAATTAGGGGTAAGCCTCATGATTTCATACACTTAACTTTTTCTAATTCGACGGCCTGTGATGAAAATATCGCTGATTCATACAAAAAAGGCAATTCATTTCGCGATATCGAAAAACTGACTGGCATTTCAAAAACCAAGATCAGAGATGTTCTAATTCGTCTTAAAGTTCCAATCAGGCCAGTTCATGAGGAAAGCCGTAGGGCTACGCAAAGACTTGTAGGTAAGAAGAATGTGAAGCCGCCTTACGGCTTTGCGTACTTTGAGGGGCGGGTTGTTAAGCACCCGAAAGAGTACCCCACTTTACTTTCGATCATCAATCAGTGGAAATTGGGTCAGTCCTTGAATTCCATAGCCACCAAGCTCAATGGAAAGCGGGTCCCGTCGCCAATGGGCAAAACCTGGTCATGGAATTCCATAGACAACATAATTAAAAGGATTAAAAACGGACATCTTGTCCAGAACGGGGATCAATATGAACTTCGATAAACTAACAGATTTTGCCATCACGATTGTTTTAGCTGCTGCTTTGGCAGGCAACTTAGATTCATTTACGAAATGGGTTTATGTCGCTCGCGCAAAACTCCTGTATGAATCAAGAACCGAAACTTGGGGTAGTCCTAACTTCTTCAGTGGACACAAGATAAAATATTCGCAAGCTCGATAATTTTTAGAGCCTGAATTTG
>JAYVKY010000261.1:0-8667 GCA_043767965.1 Pseudobdellovibrionaceae bacterium | reverse complement strand
GGTGTTGAAGTTTATGTCTTCAGGTCTGGCCAAAATTTACCGTCACCCTACATCATCTACTTTATAGGACTGGTTAATTTTAATTTAGTTTTAGTTTTGCTGTTGATGTTTTTAATTTTTCGAAATGTTGTCAAAGTTTTTCTAGAACGTCGAAGCAAAATGTATGGCTCTAGCCTGAAATCAAAATTGACTGTGGCATTTGCAACATTTTCAATTATACCAACAACATTAGTTTTGATTTTATCTGTTTTTTATTTGAATAGCAGTTTTGAAAAATGGTTTTCTGGTCGAATGGTGGGCATTTTAAAAAACGCATCAGAAGTTGTCGATTCATTCTTGGTTCAAGAAAAACGCCGCGGGTATGAGTATGCTGATATAGTTGCGGAAAATATTTCAAATATTCCAGAAAGCAAAATACAAAGTCGATTAAAAATTCTGCGTGATAATTATAAATTGGATGCCGTTGAATATTATTCTGAAGTTTTAGCAGACCGTTATTTGGCCCAAGATTTTTCAAATGTGGCAATTGCAATTCCTAAGGCAAATTTGGATTTTCTACAAAAAGGTATTTTGTACAGATCAAAATCTAGTTTGATACATATTTTTTCAGAATCACACTTGCTGCGAATGATGTCTCCATTGGGCGAGTCAGCAAAAAATAAAGGTGTTGTGATAGTTTCAAAGGTTCTCAACTTGTCACCCGGATCAAAGCTTGATGACATTATTGGTGCCTACAAAGAAATGCAAAACAACTTGCTGATTGAATACCCTTTGAAATCAATGTATTTTATTATGCAGATTGTAATGTCGCTAGTGACATTGTTTGCTGCTGTTTGGTTTGGTTTTCATATGGCCAAACAATTATCTGTGCCACTTGTGCAGCTTGGTCGCGCTACAAAAAAAGTGGCGGGCGGTGATTATTCACAATTAGAAATTCAATCTGGCAGTGAAGAAATCAATAGCCTGATTGGAAATTTCAACCAGATGATTTCAAATTTGTCTTCATCAGAACTCGAGTTACAACAAACACTAAAAAATTTGAATCAATATACAAAATACGTTGAAATTGTTCTGGGTAATGTCAGTGCAGGTGTTCTGTCTGTGGATATGAATGGGCATGTGACGACAATGAATCGTAGGGCCGGAGAGCTTTTAAGTGCTGACCCCGTGCAGGCGATCAACAGGCATGTCAGGCAGTGTTTGACGGAAGAAAATTATCAAATATTTTCAAACTTCGTTAAATCGATGCAAGAAAATAAACTGACTCACTTACAAAAAGAAATTCGCGTTGATATTCAGGGCGAATCCATTCCGCTCTCGGTGCATATTTCAATTTTAAAAAACGAGCTGCAAGAAGAAATTGGACGTATCATGGTTTTTGATGATATGACTGTAATCATTAATGCACAAAGAGCCGCAGCCTGGTCTGAAGTGGCCAGACGTATTGCGCATGAAATCAAAAATCCTCTAACGCCAATCAGGCTGGCTGCGGAAAGACTTTCAAGAAAATATGGCGCACAAATTTCTGATCAAGCATTTTCAGATTCAATTCAAATGATTATTTCACAAGTTGATGATATGCGAAATTTAGTCAATGAATTCAGTCAATTTGCCCGAATGCCACAGTTAAAACCCATTGAAACAAGTTTGAATCAAGTTTTATCAGATGCGGCACAGATTTATAAAGAAAACCATTCAGATGTTCAGTTTACTTTTTTACTTGATCAAGCTTTGCCAAATTTCAAATTCGATCCGGCACAAATGAAGCGTGTTTTTGCAAACCTAATTGATAATGCCGTTGCTGCTGTCGAAAAAATAGGTCAACCGAAAGTCTGGATTCAAACTGAATATCAATCCCAACATCAAATTGTGAAAATTTCAATTTCAGACAACGGTATCGGAATTCCGCAGCGTGACCGTACGCGTATATTTGAACCCTACTATTCAACAAAAGAAAAAGGTACTGGCCTTGGTCTGCCCATTGTAAAAAGTATTATCGAAGATCACCAGGGTGTTATTCGCGCATTGCAAAATAACCCTCAAGGAACTAAAATGTATATAGAATTGCCTATTCAAGGATAAAAATGAATCAACTACACGCACGAAAAATGAAAACAAAAATTTTAATTATCGACGACGAGGCGGCCATTCGGCAGATCTTAGCAGAAAGTCTGAAAGATGATGGTTTTGATGTTCTTGCTGCGCCTGATGGGCCATCGGGCCTGCAGGTGCTGGCCGATTTCTCTCCGCAGATTTGTTTCTTAGATATCTGGATGCCAAAAATGGATGGTATAGAGGTTTTGACAAAAGCCATCCCACAATTTCCTGATACAAGTTTTGTGATGATTTCGGGGCATGGTACAATTGAAACAGCAGTAAGGGCTACAAAAATTGGAGCCTGGGATTTTATAGAAAAACCGTTATCCCTTGATAAAATAAATCTTGTGATTGATCATGTTTTGAAATTTCGGGCTGAAAAAGAAGAAAAACAAGCCCTATTGAATAAACTTCGCCAAAGTATCGCCCTTATTGGCGAATCAAAATCATTACAAAAAGTACGTGAACAAATTACGATGATGGCTAAAAATTCAAATGCTGTTCTTGTCTGTGGCGAAGTGGGCTCAGGTCGACAACTCGTTAGCCAAAATATTCATTATATGAGTGCCAGAGCCAGTCGTTCATTCTCTGAAATTAATTGTGGAACATTACCTCAAGATTTAATTGAAATCGAGCTCTTTGGAATTGAAAAAGGCGCTCTTCCTGGGATTGATAAGACCCGCAAAGGTAAACTAGAGCTGCTTGATGGTGGTACGCTTGTGATCGAAGAGATCGAAGAGATGCCTTTAGTTCTTCAATAGAAACTTGTTCAATTTTTAAAAACACAAAAAATTAAACGTGTTGGTAGCTCTGATGAAATCAAAACAAATACACGAATTATTTTAACCTCGTTCCTGTTTTCCGAGGGGCATGCTCATCCTAAAATTTCAAAAGAACTTTTTGAATACATCAAAGAGCAACTGATTAATATAGAGCCGTTGCGTCTTCGATCAGAGGATATCCTGCCACTAATTATTCATTTCAGCGATCTTGCAGCCAAACAAATGGCCTCATTTCGAAAAACAATTTCAGAGCAAGGCCTAAAGGCATTATCAAAACATACGTGGCCCGGCAACATTCGCGAACTTAAGAACTTCATTGAACGAGTTTATATTTTAACACCATCAGACTATGTCGATGTTCATGATTTGCGTTTTGCCGGACTGGTAGACAAAAAAGATGTCGCTTTGGATTCGACAGATTCGCATCTAGAGATGTCGACCTTTCGCGAAGCTCGCGCTGAATTTGAAAAAGATTATCTAATTAAAAAAATTCAGGAAAATGGTGGTAATATTTCAAAAACAGCCGAAACAATTGGCCTTGAGCGCAGCTATTTACATCGAAAAATTAAAGCCTATGGCATCGAAGGTGACATCTAATGAATAAGCACATCATAAAATGGACAAATACTTTTCTTTACACTTTGAAAGAAGCCCCCGCAGACGCGGAAATCCCATCGCATAAATTAATGATCCGAGCTGGATTGATTCGAAAATTAGCCCCAGGGATGTATACCTTCGGCACTATCGGACTTCGAGCACTTCGTAAATTTGAAAATGTGATTCGCGAAGAGCTCGAACTTGCTGATGGTATTGAAGTTTTAATGCCTATGGTTCACCCTCGTGAATTATGGGAAGAGACCCATCGTTGGACAGAAATGGGCGCGGGACTTTTAAAATTTAAAAATAGAAATAATCACGAATTCTGTCTTGGTGCCACCCATGAAGAAGCTGTCGTCGATTATGTTCGTGCAGATCTAAAATCATATCGTGATTTTCCTAAAAATATTTATCAAATTCAAACAAAATACCGCGATGAAATCAGACCCCGTTTTGGACTGATGCGCGGCCGTGAATTTATTATGAAAGACGCCTACAGCTTTGATATTGATCAAGCCGGTGCTTTGAAATCTTATGATAATATGTATGCGGCATATCAGCGAATTTTTGACAGACTTAATTTACAATATCGCATCGTAAAAGCGGACGCTGGAAATATCGGCGGCAGTCAAACTCATGAATTTCAATTGTTGGCAGATGCTGGCGAAGACGCTTTGCTTGTCAGTGACAAAACAAATTTTGCAGCCAATATCGAAGTCTGTCCTGCAATTGACTTTGAAAAATATGTCTCAAGTGAAACTGAATTAAAAAACACAGAAAAATTCGAAACGCCAAACCAAAAAACAATTGCCGAACTTTCTGAATTTACAAAAACATCTGCCAACGAATTGGTTAAAACATTATTTTTTTCGGCGAACGAAGGCAAAAATCCAAAAATCAAAGACATTCAGGCTTTTGCAGTCCTTCTGCGCGGTTCTGATGAAATTAATCCAATTAAAATTAAAAATTTACTGGGCATGACAAATTCACCATTGATGTTGACAGATGATGAAGTTTTTCAAGCTTGTGGTGCAAATCCAGGTTCATGTGGGCCTATAGGGCTACAAATTCCGATCTATGTGGACACCGGACTTGAAGGACACAAAAATTATATTGTCGGAGCCAACATTGACGGATTTCATTTGAAGAATGTGAATCATGATCGTGATTATCAAATCACAAAGTGGGCGGATCTTCGTATGGCCAAAGAAGGCGATAAATGCCCAGAATCAGACGGTCAGCTTAAATCTTTTCGTGGTATCGAAGTCGGCCATGTTTTTTATTTAGGACAAAAATATTCTAAATTAATGAATGGGGTATTCTTAGACAAAAATGGCAAATCTCAATTTTATGAAATGGGTTGTTATGGAATAGGCGTCACGCGAACAATTCAAGCCGCCATTGAACAAAGCCATGATAATGATGGTATTGTTTGGCCCAAAGAAATTTCTCCGTTTCATGTGCACATTGTAAATTTGGACCCACATATAGATGACGTAAACATGTTTGTTGCTGAAACAGCTGATCTGTTGGCTAAAAATAATATCGAAGTTTTTATCGATGATCGTGACCGCAAACGTGTCAGTGCCGGAGTTAAATTCAAAGACGCAGCGTTGTTAGGTTTTCCTGTACGTATTGTCGTTTCAAAATTAGCAATGGATGCAAATAATATTGAAATAAAAAAACGATCGATCAATTCTGAACAAGCAGGAATCCCTGAATTAACAAGTGATGGCAGTGATTTGAAAAATCAAATTTTAGAACTCACAAAGAAAATGTTAAGCTAAGGTAACCATGCGATTTTTAAAAAACCCCATCATTCTGGCGCTGGATGTCGACACCAAAGATGACGCTTTAAAAATTTTAGACCACGTCAGTGATCTGATCGGTGGTATCAAGGTTGGCCCCAGACTTGTTTATAAATATGGCTCAGGACTTGTCACTGAATTAGCTGAAATTTCGCCCGTATTTGTGGATAATAAATATTTTGATATTCCATCGACGATGGTGTCTGCAGTTAAGGCCAGCTTCGATGCAGGTGCTACGCTTGTGACAGTGCATGCGATGGCAGGACGTGAAGCCCTATCAGAGCTTTATAAGTTAGAAATAGAATTAAATCGCATTCGCCCTTTTAAAATTTTGGCAGTTACAATTTTAACCAGCTGGGATCAGCAATCAATACCCAAAAACTTTCACAATTGGTCGGTTGAAAATCATGTGCGCAGTCTAACTGAACTGGTTTATAATTCAGGTCTGCGGGGATTGGTTTGCTCGGGGCACGAATTGGAATATTTAAATTATCCAGATTTGTTTAAAGTGACCCCTGGAATCAGACTTTCGACCGAGCAAGCATCAACTGAACATAGCGATCAAAAACGAATCATGACGCCCAAGCAAGCCATCCGCGCCGGCGCCAGCGCCCTGGTCATCGGCCGGCCTATTTTGCAATCGCACAATCCACGCGAAACGATTTTAAATATTTTAGATAGTTGCGGGTAGAGGTTATTTAATGCAGCTTCAGATGAAATTAAAAATGAATTCGAAGCAATGATTCGTCAATTAAGCGGAGAAAAGCCTGTGTATTGCAAGTCGAACTGCTGAATTAATTTCATCGAAACTTGAAACTTTAGAAATCGGTTGTTGAATGTATTATGATCCGTAAACTGGCCTACGTAATTTGTTATGGCTAAAGTCCAGCAATTCACTAACAAAAAATAATCCACCGATCTGTTCCAAATGGAATATCAAAAACGTCTGCGTTTTATCGAATACATCAAAAAAAATTTCACTGTTGCAGAAGATCAGATGATTGTTTTTCATTTTGAAAACTATGACGATACACATTTAATTACTGCACAGAAAATTACAGATCAGGCAACGTATCCTGACTATACAATTTTAAGAAAAAAACAAAACTTAGGACAATGTCTTTTATTATTTTGCCGCGAAGGCGTCCCCTTTTTAGATTTTTCTGATGATTACTTGCATTATGAAGAGTACGTTATTGAAGCAAATTGCATTAATAATTCACTCAACATATCTGTTGTGCGTAGTAAAAAAGAAATTGAAGAAGATCTTGACGGATTGATTCGTCAATTAAATGGCGAAGATCCGATTTATCGCCCGTCGAATTGCTAATATAATTTCAGCATCATTTTGCGCGTCTCGTATTGAAATTTGAATATATTCGGCAAAAGCCTGATATTCGAAATAAGGATCAATCTTTAAAAAAGACTTTTGTGTTATTTCGCCTAAACTTAAATATTTTTCAAAATTAACAGTGGTGACCAAATTTCGTTGATTTTTGACCATCTTCCGAACTGAAAAAACAGTTTCAGTTTTCTGATCCACTTTGCGATTTGTTGAATTTAATTTATTGATAAGTCCGGGGTATTCATTTTGTAATTCAGCTCTGTTTGTCATAGAGCACAGAATTCAAAAAGCAAACCAAGCTTTACTACAGGCAATTTGCAATAAGCCGAGATGGTTCCGAATATCGGATTTTTGGTCCAGTCATTTATGAAATAAAAATGCCTAACCGATCTGTTCAAAATGGAATATCAAAAACGCCTACGCTTCATTGAATACATCAAAAAAAATTTCACACTAAATAAATACGAAATGATCGTTTTTCATTTTGAAAATTACGTTGATGTGCACTTAGTAACAGCGCAAAAAATTAGAAATGACATAGATTATCCAAACTACAATATTTTAAGATCACAGCTTAATTTGGGGACGTGTCTTATAATCTTTCCCTGTGAGCGTGGTCCGTATTTAGAATTTTTAGACGACTATTTAAATTACGAGGAATGGATTTCGACAGGGGTATGTATCGACAACTCGCTAAATATTTCTATTCAGCGCAGTAAAAAAGAAATTCAAGAAGATATTGACAGACTTTTTCGACAATTAAACGGCGAAGAGCCGATTTATCGCAAGTCTGATTGCTGAAATTATTTCTTTGTCTGTTTTGGCATCTTTGATCGATATTTTAATGTATTTCGCAAATGCTGGGTACCTAATCTGTTCGTCTATCAGCAAATGTGCATTGTGCTGTATTTGACCAAAACTTAAATATTTTTCAAAATTAACAGTAGAGATCAAGTTTCTTTGCTTTTGAGTTAACTGAATGATTGAAAATGCAATTTCTGTTTTTTGATCCACTTTACGGTTTGTTGAATTTAGTTTTATTATAAGTCCGTGGTATTCATTTTGTAATTCAGCTCTGTTTTCCATATGTAACACTGAATACAAAAAACGGGCACTGCTGCTATGCATCCTATGCTGGTAAGATGGGCTCTGCGTTTCGGTATTCGAATTAGAAAAAATGGGTGCTTTTGTGAAATTTTTAAATTGATAATAAGTTAATGAAGATATTCGTATTATTTTTTTTAATTCAATCGTTTGTTTTGGCAGAGCCCGCTGACTGTTTCCGAAAATATGAAAACAACAGCCAATGGAAATTTAATTTCGAGTCAAAAAATAAAAAATCATCAAAAAATTGAAACTTGGTCAGAGCCCATCTCCTATTCAAGTTATTTGTACGGATTTGTTATCGGAGAATTTGCTGTTGTTTCAGAAAAATACAATAGTGTAGACATTGAGTACATAGAGCCGCTGACTGAAAATCCTGATCAAAAAAATAATTTACAAAAGACATTTGAAAAAACACAAAAAATTATTTATTTTTCCGAAGAAAAATCAGGATTAAAAATTCCGCTTCAAAAATATACACAAATATTAGTTAACGAAAGTGAAGCACAAGAAAAAAATGGTTTTTCTGTGATCGGGAAAAGTTTTGTAGATCCGATACTGATTGACCCGTCCGAGGACTGGGCAATTGTTCACGAACTGGCTCATCAATGGTGGGGAAATTTATTAACATGCAAATCTTGGGATCATTTTTGGTTGAACGAAGGTATCGTCGTATTTATGACCGCGGCTTACAAGCAATATGCCTGGGGACAGCCTGGGTACCAGCACGAAATGGGCGATATTAATTTTTGGAAGGGTTTCAAAGAATACACGATTAAAAATCAATTTAGATCTGTTGTGACGGCTGATTTTCAAAAATCAATGCAAGACAATACGGATAAGGACTTACGAAAAATTTTTTCCAAATGGGTCAATTAATCATTTAAAACCAACGTCCAGTTATTTAATGTCGTGCGCGGACGGGCCGATCAGT
>JAYVKY010000260.1:0-2166 GCA_043767965.1 Pseudobdellovibrionaceae bacterium | reverse complement strand
GCTGCTGCTAAATATTCTTTTTGATTCTGTTTACGAAAGACCGCCGCTGTTTCGACCGTGTAATTTTCAGGGATGTACCCCACCAAAGGATCATGGGCTGAAGTTTGATCAGTTAAAATATCAGGAATAAAATTTTTAGCCAACAACTGATGAATCACTGTCGCCATATTGCCAAGCAGTGCTACTGATTTGGCCTCTTTATTGGCCGCGTATTTTTGTACTCGTGAAATTGCATCATTTAAATCTGTTGTCGCTTCATCAACGTATTTTGTTTTTAATCTTTTTTCGATGCTGATCGGATCGACCTCAACAGCCAGAACTGTGGCACCAGCAAAAACACCAGCTAAAGGTTGTGCGCCGCCCATTCCGCCAAGACCTGCTGTTAAAATAATACGACCAGATAAATCACCCGCAAAATGTTGGCGCCCACATTCAACAAAAGTTTCATACGTTCCTTGAACAATGCCCTGTGTTCCAATGTATATCCATGACCCTGCGGTCATCTGCCCGTACATCATCAGGCCTTTTTTATCCAGTTCATGAAAATGTTCCCACGTTGCCCATTTTGGAACTAAATTTGAATTTGCAATTAAAACCCGCGGCGCATCTTCGTGCGTTTTTAAAATACCTATGGGTTTTCCGGATTGCACAAGCAGCGTCTCATCGTTTTCTAAATTTTTCAATGCCTCTAAAATTTTATCAAAGCATTCCCAATTTCTGGCCGCTTTACCGATACCACCGTACACCACAAGGTCTTTAGGGTTTTCTGCAACGCCAGGATCTAAATTATTTTGAATCATTCTGTAGGCCGCCTCTTGCAACCAACCTTTACATGTTAATGTTGTGCCCGTCGGTGCGCGAACGACACGTGATTTTGATTGTGAGGTCATATATTTAATTCTCCAACCGTAGATTCAACTGATTTAACTATATTATGATTTTTAATGAGTTCTAAAATTTTTGAAACATCTTTAGCAAAAATTCGGTCAACATTGGCAAAAGGCACAACTGTACGCACACAATCAAAAGCCACAAGAACTCCCGCTGCGGGCTTTAAGGGTTTAATCATATCTAAAGCTTGTGTTGCTGCTAAAAATTCCATAGCAAAAACATTTTGTGCATTTTTGACAATTTGTGAAAATTTACGGGCTGCAATTGTTCCCATCGATACATGATCTTCTTTTTCAGCCGAGGTCGGCATTGAATCAACACTGGCCGGATGTGCCAAAATTTTATTTTCACTGACTAGGCTTGCACTAGCGACTTGCACGATCATGTGACCTGAATTTAAACCACCATTAGGTGCTAGAAATGGTGGAAGGTCGCTCATTTGCGTTGAAATAAATTTTGAAATTCGTTCATGCGAAATACTGGCCAGTGATGAAATTGCAATCGCGGCAAAATCCATCGCATGAGCCACTGGCATTCCATGAAAATTTCCACATGATAAAATTTTTCCAGCATCAGCAAAAACCAACGGATTATCAGTGCTTGAATTAGCTTCGGTTTCTAACACCCTGACACAATATTCAATACCCATTTTAGCTGCACCGTGAACTGCCGGCATGCAACGCAAAGAATAGGCGTCTTGGACGCGGTGATCGACGGTTTCACCTAAGTGACTGTCGCCAATTTCAGAAGTTGCGCCCATCACTTTTAATAAATTCTTTGCCGTTTTTGATTCGCCCACATGCGGACGGGTTTCGGCAATCAACGGATCAAATGGTTTTCTTGATCCGCGAAGACCTTCGATCGACATAGCACCACATATGTCTGCGATTTTTAATAATTGAGTCGCTTCATATAGCGCTAATAAACCTACGGCTGTCATAACTTGGCAACCATTGATTAATGATAATCCTTCTTTGGCTTTTAATTCCAAAGGTTTTACATTTTTTAACGAATCACCGTAAACATCACCTTCACCAATAAGGGCTAATGCTAAATGCGAAAGCGGAGCCAAATCACCGCTGGCACCAACGCTACCCTGCTGCGGAATGATTGGAATAATATCATGATTTAAAAATTCTAATATTTTTTCAACAACATCAACACGCACACCGCTGTGTCCACGCGATAATGTGTTCGCGCGTAAAATCATCATCGCTTTGGCTTGGTCTTTGGTAAATGGATCACCGATTCCCATTGAATGCGACCGAATTAAAT
>JAYVKY010000259.1:0-3864 GCA_043767965.1 Pseudobdellovibrionaceae bacterium | reverse complement strand
AAGATCTCCGATATACAGTTCATATCGGAGAATTACACAGAAATATTTAATTCGTTATGTAATCTTAATTGTCAAAAAGTTGGACAAAAAAATACATTTTATTTAACTTATTGAATTTATATTATTTTTTGACCAGACTTCATAAATTAAGCCAGGTACACATTCGCTAGGTTTACTAAATATTTTTGTAAAATATTTAGTAAAATCATTTGTATAAAAGGAGTCAGCCTTAAAGTGGCCCGGGATACGGGTTAAAAATAAAAAATTACAGTCGGTTAAGGTCTGTTTATATATTTCAGCCCCACCACAAATCATCACGTCAGGGGGCCAGGCATTTGATGTAATCAAATTTTCAGCAGCAGCATAAGCAGCGGCAATTGTCGGGACATAAACGACATTTTCAAAGTTGGATTTTAGTTGTGCACGTGAAATGACAATATGAAATCTTTTGGGTAAGGGTTTTCCCAAGGAATCATAAGTTTTTCTTCCAAGAATTAAAATTTTACCTAATGTTTTTTCTTTGAAATATTTAAGATCTTCAGCGTAATGCCATAAAAGTTTATTATCAAAACCAATGGCAAAATTTTCGCTGAAGGCGACAATTTGATTTAGAATCAAATTGCAACCTCTGCTTTAATTGCAGGGTAGGGTTCGTAATTTAAAATTTCGATATCTTCGTATGTAAAATCGAAAATATTTTTTACATTTGGATTTAATTTTAAATGGGGCAGTTTTTTGGGTTCACGCGAGAGCAGCAAATTCACCTGATCCAAGTGATTCAAATATATATGTGCATCACCTAAGGTGTGAATAAATTCGCCTACTTTTAGGTTACAAACTTGTGCAATCATATGTGTAAGCAGTGCATAACTGGCAATATTGAACGGGACGCCCAGGAAAATATCGGCACTTCTTTGGTACAGCTGACAGGATAGCTTTCCGTTAGCAACATAGAATTGAAAAAAAGCATGGCAAGGGGGTAAAGCCATTTTTTCGATTTCAGCAGGGTTGAACGCAACAACCAAAAGACGTCTTGAATCAGGATTCATTTTGATCTGTTCAATGACGTTTGTAATTTGATCTATGGTTTTACCATCAGCAGCGGCCCATGACCGCCACTGTTTGCCATAGACAGGGCCGAGCTCGCCGTTTTCATCGGCCCATTCGTCCCAGATTGTTACTTTATTTTCTTTTAAATACTTAATATTCGTTTCACCCTTCAAGAACCATAAAAGTTCATGAAAAATGGATCTCGTATGCAATTTTTTTGTCGTTAATAATGGAAATCCGTTTTCTAAATTAAACCGCATTTGATAACCAAAGACACTTTTTGTGCCGGTGCCTGTGCGATCTGACTTAAAAGTACCAGATTCTAAAACATGTTTTAATAAATCATGAAATTGCTGCATATGAACTTTTCCGAATTGAATTACTTATTTTTATGTTTTTTTGTGTGTGACTTCTTGTTCTTTTTATTTTTTTTTGCGGACCGAGCTTTATGCTTTTTAGCCGGCAGGGTTACCTTATTGTTAGAACTTTGGATGGTATCTTGCGAAGGTATGGGGTCGCTGATGGGATTGCTAATGGGCTCGTTTGGAGTCATTTCGGATTGCGCAAATGCAGAGACTGAAATTGCCAATAGTGACGCTAAGATGATTTTTTTCATGACTGTTCCTTTTGTTGTTATAATTTATTGAAAATTTTGAACTTGTGCAATGTAAGGTAAATTTCTGTAATACCCCTGATAATCTAAACCGTAGCCCACAACAAATTCATTTGAGATTTTGAAGCCGACATAGTCCAACTTGCAAGGAACTTTAAGGGCTTCTGGTTTTTCTAAAAGGGTCACTGTTGTGATTGATGCCGGTTTTCGGGATTCTAATGATTTGATCAGGTAATTCATAGTTAAACCTGTATCAACAATGTCTTCAATAAGAATGACGTGCTGACCTTCAATTGGATTGGCAAGATCTAAAGTGACGTTCACCTCACCTGATGATGTTGTGCCACCGTGATAGCTGGATACTCCAAAAAATTCGCAAGTAATATCTGCATCTATCTGACGAATTAAATCTGAATAAAATAAAAACGAACCTTTTAAAACGCAAATGGCGACAACTTTTTTGCCTTTTAATTTTTTTGTTAAATCTTCACCGATGGATTCAATTTTGTGTTGAAGTTGTTCTTCAGAGATATAAATTTTTAAATCTAAATTTTTTGCGTTCATAAGATTCCTTTTTTATCTTTTTAGACAAAAGAATTGTTAAGTAATTCGCCAAGACCGCCAGCCCCAGGGATAATATATTGCTTACTATTAAGCCCCGTTTCTTGATCCCAGTAAAGGCCTAAAGGTGAATTTAACACATGGCTTGGCGACATTCCGCGGTCAACGCGCAGAGCGAAAACCTGAATGCCTGAACCAGCCGTTAAAACCTTTTTAAGATACTCTGGCGTAACGATAAGATGCAAAGCTACATATTGTTTAACTGGGCCTTTGATCTGCTTTTGGTAATATTCAATGGCCGATTGAATTGTCCCACCAGTTGCGCCCATCGGATCTGGAAAAATAACATAAGAGTTTGTTATTTCTCCTCCTATTTTATAACTGCCTAGCTGTGTGCCCGTAACTTGGTCTGATGAATCAGTTAAACGTGCTGCAAAAATATGATCCTGACGTATGTTTTCTGATTTCAAAAACCAGTGCAAAAATTCGTAACAGATATGACTGGGGTAAGTCCCTGCGCGTGCTAAATTAACAGCAATCGCTTTCGTATTGGGATCGAAAACCTCAGATTCTAAATTCGCGTTCATTCGGGTTTGTTGTATTGATTTTATTTTCGGAAACAACTGATTGGCTGCAGCAATCATTAAATTTGTATACAGCTTGTGTACCAGGCGATTCATTTCTGGTTGTTTTATTTCCTGGATACAGAGTTTAGTTAAAAGTGATTGCGAAAAATAGTCATCGATGAGATGAAAATGGTCACCGTAGTGGTGTTTTAATTCTGACATCTAAATCCTTGTCATTCGATAAGTTCAATTAAAATAATAAATTCAGTCTTTTGATTTAGGAAATCTTGTGATTGCAAAACTTGAAACGGAGGTATTGAAAATAAATTCGTTTCATTTTCAAATCCAGCGAGTGCAACTTTCCAATTAATAAAAAAGAGTGTGCCTTTTTGCATTTCGAATTCAATTGGTAATTCGATTTTACCAGTTCTTGTCACTTTTGTAATGTTTAGATGCCCTTTGGGCACCCTGTTTTCAATTGATTTGATGTCTATGTTGGCTTGTAATCCCATAAATTCAGAAGTTTCATCAATTGTTTTTCCGAACAAAAGTGCCTGCGGTTTTTTGATAGAAAATTTTTTTTGTTCAGATTTCAGTTCTTTAAATTTAATTTGTGAATCTGATTTGTAGTTTGTGATAATGCCAGCTGAAAAATCGCTGAAGCTTTGGTAAAGTCCCAGCCTTTGGCTTTCATTTATTAAGTGGTTCAAAGTTTCCCGAGAAACTTCTGCAAATATCAGTTTTAATTCAGTTGTCGGTGAATTTATTTTTTCGGAATCAGGCAAGGAATTAACTATTTTACTTGTTGATTCGGGTGGTGACTCATTAATGTTTGCTTGGGCTGCAGCTGTTGAATGAACAGCAGGGATGGGTTGCTTTAATTCTTGAGAATTTATAGGCATCGTTTTTTGACTGATAGAGTCCGCTTGAATATTTATTTTCTTAGTGTAAGAAAACTTTCTGACCCAGTTTTGTGGACGATCACTTTGTGCAATAAAATAGGCGACTATTGTTGCGATCAAAAGCAAAATAAAAATTTGAAATACACCACTATTAAAAAATCTTTTTGACAGT
>JAYVKY010000258.1:0-6846 GCA_043767965.1 Pseudobdellovibrionaceae bacterium | reverse complement strand
GGCCTCATCGCAAGATATGCTGGTATCGCTGTATTTAAAGGCTCAACGTAACGGCGAAGCTTCCTTAGAAGCCCCTAGTATTCAAAATTTTAAACAAGAATTAAAATCCCTGGCTAACATGATGGGTGATTTTTCGACTGCACCTGCAGCCAACAGCAACCCTGCCGGCGCTAGTGCATCTTCGGCACCAACAATGTCTGCAAACATGGTCTCAATTGCAGGTCTTGATGCACAAAGTATCAATGCAATTAACGAAGTTCGTGGCGTTTTGAATTTATCTTCTGACGTTGAAGCACTTCGTGCACTGATTGCTTTGGGCCATAAACAGTTTAAGAAAATTTAAATCTTAATCTTTACATTCACGTGGCACAAAAAATGAAAAAAGCGAAGTGGGCTTTACTCACTTCGCTTGAACGGCAGCTGCAGTTTCCATTTTTGAATCGAGGTACCGAATGCCGGATTTCTATATAAGGTATAGAGAGTTTCGACGCTTTACCAAGATCGCAAAAGTGCTTTTAGGTCTAGTTTTACTATTCCTTGAAGCGCTCAAACGAATCTTAGACCTTTGACCTAGAAAGTGGATGATCCGGACGCGTAGACTAAAACATCTTATTGGATGAGACTGAAAATCTGAAACTGCAACAGCCACGGAAAACGAATGAGTAAAGTCCACTTTTATTAAAAAATTATTATTGTCTATGGTTTAACAATAAGTCCCTGGCACATAAAATGTATTAAACCGAAGCGAGCTGTCTCGCTTCGGTTTAAATGACAATCTGACTTCTTTCGTAAGAAAGGAGGCCTGAATGCCGGAATCAATTACTCAGCGTAATAAGTTTCAACGTTTCATAAAGCTCGCTAAAGAACTTTTTGGTCTAGTTTTGCTAGCTCTTGAAATTGTTCGGCGATGTTTAGACCTTTAGTCCTGAAAATGGGTATCCGGATGCGCACATACATACCAGTCTAAGGATGGGACTTTAAATCCTAAGTCAGTTGTGCATAAGGATTACGGTGAGCAGTTCACTTTTTTTTCGATATACGACGTATAAAACGTACTCTGATGTTTTATTTTTTGTTACTCTTTATGTTCCTAACAAAAGAGACAACACATGACAACACCGCCCGATTACAGATCTACAATCCGCTTACCACAAACCGATTTTCCGATGAAGGGGGATCTGGCGATCAATGAACCTAAAATTATTGCAAATTGGGGAAAAAATAAAATTTATCAGCGCCTGCAAGAAAAAAATTCGAACGGCCCTGGGTTCACAATGCCTGATGGCCCACCGTATGCGAATGGTTCGATTCACATAGGACACGCTTTGAATAAAAATTTAAAAGATTTCATTATAAAATATAAATCCATGAAAGGCTTCAGTGCGCCTTTTATTCCAGGATGGGATTGTCACGGATTGCCGATTGAACACAAAGTCATGAAAGAATTGGCAGATAAGAAAATTGTAAAAACAGACCAAGAAATTTTAGCCTTGTGTCGTGACGAAGCCGCGAAATGGGTTTCTCATCAACGTGAACAATTTAAACGACTTGGAATTTTAGCGGACTGGGAAAATCCATATTTAACAATGGATAAATCTTACGAGGCCGAAGAAATCCGAGAATTTGCCAGAGCATTCAAACGTGGTGTCATATACCAAGGTGTGAAACCCGTTTATTGGAATTGGACTTTAAAAACTGCGCTTGCCGACGCCGAAGTTGAATACCACGACCATAAATCGCCTTCGATTTATGTGAAATTTAATATTACAGATCCAGCCACCCTGAAAAAAATAAATTCGCCGAATGTGAAAACGTCATTCGTCATTTGGACAACGACGCCGTGGACACTTCCCGCGAACGTCGGCATTTGTTTGCATCCTGAATTTGAATATGGAGTTTTCTCTGCAGGTGCAGAAAATTTAGTGATTGCCTTAAGCTTGAAAGAATCTTTTGAAAAAGAAACTGGTTTATCGTTAACATTGATTTCAAAAATTTTGGGTTCAGACCTTGAACTTTCGAAAGCTCGGCATCCATTTATTGATCGTGATTCAATTGTTATTTTGGGCGATCACGTTACCGCCGAAGCCGGTACAGGCTGCGTTCACACGGCACCAGGCCACGGCGTTGACGATTACAAAGTAGGTTTTTTAAAATATAAATTACCAGTGCTTTGCCCCGTGAACGAATCCGGTCAATTCACAGATGAGTTTCCTGAAATGCAGGGCATGAATATTTTTAAAGCGAATCCGCTGATTGTTGAAAAACTGAAGGCCAGTGGACATTTAATTAAATTTTCTGAATTTGTTCACAGCTATCCGCACTGCTGGCGTTCAAAGACTCCATTAATTTTCAGAGCGACAGCACAGTGGTTTATCGGTATTGATCAAGAAGGTTCTGAGATCCGAAAAAATACAATTTCTGCAATGAATGACATTCAGTTTTTTCCTGAATGGGGCAAGGCGCGTTTTCACGCGATGATGGAAAACCGCCCAGATTGGTGTTTGTCTCGGCAAAGAATTTGGGGCGTACCGATTCCCATATTTTATTCTGAGGCCGATGGTACACCACTGGCTGATTATGATGTGATGATGCGCGCAGCGGATGTTGTAGAGGCCGGCGGTATCGAAGCTTTTGCGCAAACTCCCGCTGAAAAAATTGTGGGAAAATCTGGGTACAAACACGGACGCGATATTTTGGACGTGTGGTTTGATTCGGGCGTTTGTCATGCAGCTGTTCAAGCGAAGCGCGGTTATAAAAATTTGGTCGCAGATATTTATCTGGAAGGATCTGATCAACACCGAGGCTGGTTCAATACGTCGATGTTATCCAGTATGGCAACAACAGGAAAGCCTCCGTTTAAAGCTTTAATTACCCATGGTTTCGTCATGGATTCACAAGGTCGCAAAATGAGTAAATCATTAGGTAACGTGGTTGACCCGAATGAAGTTTCAAAAACCAGCGGTTCAGAAATTATCAGGCTGTGGACCAGTTATTGTGATTACGGAAATGATATGGGTTGCGGCAAAGAAGAATTAACACGTGTTACAGAAGCTTATCGCAAAATTCGAAATACAATGCGCTTTTTATTAGGATCACTGAATGATTTTGATTTTTCCAAAGAAGAAATCTCTGTTGAAAAAATGCCTCTGATTGATCAATGGATGATGCATCAGTTGAATAAATTATTAACTGAGGTGAATCGTGCTTATGATGTGTATGAATTTTTCAAAGTGTATCATGCCCTAAATCATTTTTTCACGGTGACCTTATCAGCCACGTACATGGATATTTTAAAAGATCGCGTTTATACCTGGAAAGCTAATGGCTTGGAAAGAAAATCGGCACAAACAGTGTATTATCATGTTGCAAATAACGTGATACGCGCGATGGCGCCCATTTTGTCATTTTTAGCCGAAGAAACTTATGGCTACATGAAAGACAAAAAATTTGATTCTGTATTTTTAGAAAATTTCCCGGCACCGGTGGCATCATGGAATAAACCTGAGCTTGAAATTTTATTTGATAAATTAATATCAGTCAGATCTGAAGTTCAAAAAAAACTCGAAGAGTTGCGCGCTGTGAAAATAATTGGCTCAAGCTGTGATGGCATGGTCACGATCACAGCCGATGGTGATGTCATGACAGCACTTGAAACTTTGAAAAATAGTCATCCAAAATGCAATGTGCGAGAATTTTTTATCGTCTCAGACGTCGTATTAAAAAAAGGCAGTTTTGGCGTCACGGCCGAAAAAGCAGTGGGTGAAAAATGTGTTCGCTGTTGGGTTTATTCCACAAACATTTCAACAGCCGAGGGAACTTCAGGTGTTTGTGAAAAATGTGTCGAGGCATTAACATAATGCTTGATGCGTCTTTGTCTACATATACAGATCAAAAAAATAATTATAAAAAATTTATAATTTTAATCTGTATATCTTTTGTTGTTATCGGCATCGATCAGTTGACGAAAACCTATATCCATACCCAAATGCAACTGCATGAATCAAAGATAATTGTTGAAAACTTTTTTAATTTCACATATGTCAGAAACTTCGGAGCAGCCTTTGGGTTTTTAGCACAATTGCCCTTGGTTTTTAGAGACCTGTTTTTTCTATCAATGCCACCCTTGGCTTGTGGGTTGATTACCTATATTTTATTGACGCTAAAAAATCAACAAACTGAACAAATGGTGGCGCTGTCATTTATTTTTGGAGGAGCACTGGGCAATTATATTGACCGACTTCATTACAGATACGTTGTTGATTTTCTAGATTTTCATATCAATAAATATTCATGGCCCGCTTTTAATGTGGCTGATATGGCCATTGTCTTTGGCGTTGGACTGTTGATTTATCATATCTTGACGGAAAAAAATGTATCCGCAGATTAGTCTTTTTAATTTACATCTGCCGACCTTTTTTTTAGTCATCTCGCTATCGCTGACGTTTTTAGTATTTTGGCTATCGCGCCGCTTAGAATCTGATCTGGGACAAAATTTTAATCAAAAAATTGCTTTTAACCTGGCATTACTAATGATGATTACAGGTTTTTTGGGCGGCAGAATTTTTCATGTTTTTTACGAGGAATGGCCCTTTTATCAAGAATACCCCGCACAAATTTTTAAATTCTGGAACGGCGGCTTTGTTTATTTTGGTGGGTTCGCCGCAGCCTTGCTCGTATCCTATTTATATTTGAAATATGAAAAACAAAATTTTATAAAATGGGCTGACTTTCTGACTCCTCTATTGTCGGCCAGTTATGCCATGGGCCGTATCGGTTGTTTTTTCGAAGGCTGTTGCTATGGCCAGTTTTGCGAGTTGCCTTGGGCCATTGCTGGCCGTCACCCGACCCAAATTTACATGGCACTGGGTGAATTTTTTATTTTGGGCTTGTTGATAACCTTTGAAAAAAAGAAATCTGTTTTTGATGGATCTCTTTTTTTTAAATGGGTCGTACTGCATTCGATATTTCGCTTTGTATTTGAATATTTCAGGGATGATGACCGGGGAAATATGATTTGGGGGTTAAGTGTATCGCAGATTTTTTGTGTAGCATTGGCAACAACCAGCTTTTTGTTTTTAGCAAAAAAATACAGTTTGTTGAAAATTAAATAGCTGTATTTTTTTGATCAAATCTAAAATTGAATCTCGGCCCCTAATTTAAATTCTGGATTTTGATTATAAAAACCATAAAAAGGCTGATATTTGGTGCCTAGAATATTATTTATTTTTGCAAAGGTATTTAAATTATTCACTTTATAATCAAGCGACAAATGAACCAACGTATACTGTTCTACGGTTGTATAGGTCGTTGAACCGATTTTGTCGCGACGATCGCCCGTATGCCTAACTTCGGTTGAAATATCAAAGCTATCAGTCATTTTGCGAGAAAGCTTTACGCTGGCTGTTCGCAAAGGCCTTCGGATAAGCCAATCGTTAGCAGACAAATCTTTAGGTTCTTGGTAACCAACTGATATTACAAAATTAAGATAGGCTTCAGGCTTTTGGTAAGCAGTATACAATTCAACACCTTGTGTTCTTGTCGAGGCAATATTTTGATACACTGACGGGTTCCCGGTGACAACCATCAAATTTTCAAATTGTACGTCAAAAGCAGTGATCGAAGCCCATAGATTCTCTGTTAATTTTGCTTCGTAAGAAATAGAGTTTGTTTGTGCCTTTTCAGGCTTTAAATTTAAATTTCCGTACGAGCTGAATAACTGCGAAATAGATGGCGCATTAAAACCCGTAGAACGTTCGATTTTAAAATGTTTTTTTAGTGTTAATCCAATTTGATAAATATCATTAATCCCATCAATTTCTTTAAATTTATTAGTTTCTACCCTTACACCGGCCTCAAGCAGAGCAAATTGTCCTATTGACCAATCTGTTTTTAAGTAGGCGCCTTCGGCCTGAGTCGAAGCTTGGAATTCAGCGGCTGCAGGATTTTGTAGATAGAAATCAAAATAAGATACTTTCTCTTGTTTGTAATTTAAGCCCATGTTCAACTTCAGAATTTCTAAATCAATCAAACGTAAGTCCAACTGACTTGCTAACAACTGACCTTTATAATCACGTTCTGTCGCCGAATTATAAACTAAATCATCGTTTGCACTTTGAGAAAAATTACGTATAGATGCCTGATAGGCCACCGAGAATTGTAGTAAATTATTTTTTCTTAGAATATAACTGGCTCCTGATGATTCAGTATTCATTTTAAAGTTGTTTGTATCTACTGCCAAATATGCAGAACTTGTTGTCACGATTTCATTGCGATCATTCGAGTAATTAAATCGTATTAGATTTTCGAAATCATTTTTAATTAAAATTGTGGCATCTAAATTTTCAGTTCTTTGAGAGTATTTTTTAGCTGAATTTTCAGATGGTGATTTATTTTCATAAGCGGCGCTTCGTGCATTTATTGATATCGCTTTATTTTCGTCAATCGCATTTAAGTGATCAATCGCGGCTTCGGCAATATTAAAACCACTTTGAACCGAGACCGCTGTTTGATTATTTAATTGCTGAGGAAAAGTTTCAATTTTAATTACGCCAGACAATGACTGGCCACCATAAATAACAGACTGACTGCCTTTAATAACTTCAATTTTTTTAATACTTTTTAAATTCATATTACCCAAATTGACTGTACGCTGCAATGTTGATGGATCATAATTGGGAACGCCATCAATCAGTATTAAGACATGACTTGAATCACCGCCCCTTAGAAAAATTGAATTCGGTTGAAAATTTGTAGACACAATATTAATATTTGCCTGACTTGATAGAATCTCGGCCAAATTTGTCGCATGAGATTTTTTGATTTCGTCTTCGCTAATAATAACTTTAT
>JAYVKY010000257.1:0-8219 GCA_043767965.1 Pseudobdellovibrionaceae bacterium | reverse complement strand
CTGACACTTTAAACCGTGTTTATGTTCAGTTTTCTGGAAAAGGCGTATTTTTATTAGGACAAAAAAATTATACTTTTTTAATTCCATTTTACACACCTGATTTTTTTGCAAAATCAAAAGGCCTTTGCACAGAATCTGCAAATGTTGACGACGGTAATTTCTGGTACCACTGGGAACCTAAAATACAGGGTTGCCCATTTATACTTGGTACTGATTATACATCCATCACAGCACCTTTAAATTACATCGCTAATACAAAATCTACGTACCCAGAATATGAACGCTTGGTTCGTAATGGCGGCTTACGTATGACTATGTTTTTTGGCTTAGAAAACTACGACAGCACGGATTGGAACCCTGAAACAAATTTGAAAGACTGGGGCTCGGTCGGTTTTCACCAACAACTTGATGCTTTAATTAAGCTGGGTTTTCAGCGTACAGTATGGACAGAAGATGAAGTTCGTAAATGGTACAATCCAAAAACCCAAATGCCTATTCCTCATCTAGAAACTCTGACTCAAAATACGCCTCGTGGCCTTATGACGATTCGTCTGTTTTTTGGTGGCACTGGTCTTGATCATGATTCAAATGCATTTCATATTTTTTTAAAAGACTCGCTCGAAAACGATGCCTCTATGGTTTACAATGGCCACTCTGGCATAGGACGAAATTTAGATATCTCTAAAATTGAATCTTTGCGTGGGGTTAAAATGCCATTCAGTAATGATTATCAAGTAATCTTTTTAGGTAGCTGCGTGCCCTATGCCTATTATACGGATTTATTTTTTCAAAGAAAATCTTCAGAAACTGACCCCAACGGCACAAAAGGCTTAGACATCATCGCCTATGGTAATGAAAGCCAATTTGCAAATAATGATGATATACGCTTAACTACAGCCCTTTTAAAATACATGAGCAAAGGCAAGCGCACAAACTATCAAGAGATTGTGGGTGCTGATGCTGATTATTTCTTAGGTGTAAACGGTGATGAAGATAACCCAATACAATAATTATGAAAATGCTTATTCCGCTTATTTTATTATCTGCTTTTGCTGTGCCGGTAAAAAAAACGGCACAACTCAAATATACAGTTGAACAAATATTTGATTTCGTTTTATCTGAAAAAAATAAGACTCAAGATCAAAAGATCCCTTTTCCTAAAATATTCTTTAAAAGCAAAACACCTCTGAAGCAATTTCAAGATGCCATCGAAAAACAGTGGGGGCAGCGACCCAAAGAAATCACAAATGCCTTCGCTGATAACAATAATGAAATTTATATGATGGACGATGCTGATTATTATATTAAAACAGAGCGCTGCATGGATGATTCATTGGCGCATGAACTTGTTCATTACATACAATCAAAGTATCAACATTTTGATCTGAATGATGAATCTTTAGAGTGGGATGCTGTCGATATTCAAACACGCTTTCGTGAAGAATATTGTAAACCTAAGAATCTTGAATTTGATCGGCTAATTCGGGGTAAGCGATAAATGGGTTTCGGTTACCTTGTAAAGTTTGAATAACATTATTTCTTTGAATTTCTTGGTCATCAACAGGGCTTTCGTGGTTCCATTTTTTTAAAATAACTTCTTCGGCTTCAGAAATTGCGATATCATAACGTATTGAAAAATAAAATAGGGCACGTGCGACACGCCCCTTGTGTTGTTGGGGTGGCTCGAAAACATCGTGCGTTGTTCCTAGGCCTTGTCCGTATTTTGAGGCATTACATTTAGTTTTATGTGTGTCTTTGACGACTTCACCAAAAATTGAACTTCCACGAAGTGAATTCATTTGGGAATCTGTTGGAAATAAATGATGCAAATCTGCTTTTTGTAAATCTTTTGAATATTTGCCCGTAAATCGCGATTGTGGCCATGTGTGCTCGGTATTGATTACAGTGCCTTCGGGCACAATACCTGGCGCGGGTAATCCAATATTATTTTTAAAGTCAGCGGGGATATAGACCCGGTCACAATACATTTCTTGGACGCCGAAACCTTGATCCAGCTGAACTAAATAAAATTTTCCAAAAAGAAATTCGCGTGCATGGTCATAGCCAAGAGTTGTCTGCATTGTACAATTTTTGACAGAGTCACAAGTCTTTAGAATCTGATCGTCTGACTGCGAGTTTACATCATGGACATGACCTGATTTTAAAACTTCGCTCAGTTTGTTTTTAAGCTCATCATTTTTAAGTTGGTTTTTAATTCTATTAAATTCTTGACCGTAATACGGGATGTGAAGATCTTGAATCGCAAGGGATGCATTTGAGATTATCGAGGCAGCTAAAAAAAACAACGGAAAGAAAATATTTTTCATAAAATCCCCTATTTTAAATGTAATCTATCTTTAAAATGATCAGGGATTAGTGTCAATTGCAGAGCGACACACAGTAAATTGTACTGTGTGTATTTTAGACGATTCTATATAATATACCTGTTTTAAATCAATTATTGTCTTCATCACCTAAAATATTGACGAACACACTGATCCCGTACCTTGACGACTGAGATTCAATTTTGTTTACAATTTCTTGATAGCTCAGGTTACTTTCTGGGCTGGTCAGTGTTTCTAACAACACTTTGGCATTTAAGGCATTCAAACTGAATAAAGAAGGTAAACCATTTGAAATAATATCTAAGGACTTTGTGCCCGAGATATCATTTTGAATAAGATTCTTTTTGAAATTAAAAAATGGTTTTGTGTAGTAAGAATAACTGTTACATCCAGCCCAATAAATCATCTGATAATTTGCGGATACAGTTAAGCGAGCTGAAAACTGTCGCAATAAGCGATTAAACTGATCTGCATCAAACCCATTACCTACTCGAGAATGCCCAAACCAACCAAAAAATGCATCATGCTCTTTAGCAAAACTGACTGTAAAAAGCTCCATCTGGTCAATTTCTGTAGAAGTTACCACCTTGATATGATAAACAACATTATTTTTTTCAAAAATAAATTCAGTACCTATGATTTTATTTTTATCAAACACATGAAAATATTTTTCTTCAGTAATTGGTTTTTCTGTTATTTTAATGTTCGCTGCCTTTCCTAATGCGTTCATATATCCCAAAAATTTATGAAACTCCAACATTCCAGGGTCACGACTGGTGAATGGGTCTGAATTCGCAACATCTTTAACATAGCCAAAAGCAAATGTCATATTGACCACATTTTGCTGAATCATATTTTGATACTCAGGATAGGATGTGACTGTCGGTACAGTTTTAGTGCCGAGCTGAACAGTCACAATTTGGTATTCGATACCCTCCTTATGATCACAACCAGATCGTTCAGGATCCCAGAAATACCAATACATATCTTCGTTTTGGTGTTCTTCAGACGAATTATCAGTGCATTTTTTCCAATTTTTAGATAATACGGCCTCGTTATTATAGGGCACTGGGATCTGCAGTGTTTGAACATTGGCAAATTCCTTACTGATCAACCACTGCGCATTGTACGTATACGGAATATGCACGAAGCCCTTATCTAAGTAGGCCTGCTCAATATGAAGAATCACGTCACTTCCTTTTTGTTCACCGCCTATAGATCGCAAAGTTAATGGACCAAATAAATATTTTAAAGTCGGAAAAATTGAATACTTTTTCAAATTACCAATATCGGTTTCAGAAAGGCTTTGAACTTCTTGTAACGACGTATAACGTGATTGAAAGATAGCATCAAACTGAACATTCTGTTCCGATGCCGCAGTTGCATAAAAGCCAGGTAATTTTTGTGAAAAAACCTTCACATTTATTTGATTGGGTTCAGCATTTTGATGTCCAGAACAACTCATGTTCAAAAAAAACAAACTGCTAGCAAGTAAATAAGAAATAAATTGGGTCTGAGATTTCATGTCGTAGCACTCCTCTATATATGGGTGTTCTATACCCAACAAAGATCTAATGACTATGATCTGGGTCATAACAACAAAGATATAGTCCGATTTGTGTCTCCAAAATAAAGCTATTTTATCTTGAGTGTTGGGATTAAAGTGCGTTTCAAATAGTCTAAGGAGCTTTTATGATACAAAAAATACTAATTTTCGCATTTGCCATAGCACTGCCATTTAAAATTTTTGCATATAGCTTAACTTGTGAAGTGAACCAAAGCCTTGATAACAAGTCGTCCCTGCTAAATATTCAAATTGAACTGTCAACCAGCCCACATGGCTCTGTCGAGTTTTTTACCGCAGATAAATTCGAGGGCATTACCGGGTTTATTGCATTACTTGAAAAAGATACAAAAATATTTGCTGTTATCAATTTATATTCTGCAAAACTTCAAGTCGGCTCTAGCAGCCAAGTTGAAATTATAAATAATAATCAATACATTCATCATCAAATGATATTACCTAGCAGCGGAAATTATCTAAGCGCAGTTATTGTAGAATGTAAATTCTTAAAGTAATTCAAGATCGTCTTGATTTAGTGTGAATCTACAGGCCCTTTTGGCTTAATCTTAAGCTTTAAAAAGTACAATGGAATGAACGACAAAGAAAAAATCAACATCATCATCCAAACTAATTGGATATAACTCATCATGAAAACCTGAGCTTGAACCTTTGCCATCAACATTTTCAAAGAGGCACTTGCGCCTGTGCCAAATCCCACCTGTTCAGACATTTTTTGCCCCAACCCCTGAGCGCTAGAATAATAAATATTTTGTGTTGCAGGATTTAAAAGTTGAACGTGTGATGAAAGATCTAAATAGTTTTGCGCACTGACTTTAATCAGCATAGTGCCAATAAACGCAACACCCATGCTGCCACCAATTTGTCGAAACAAATTCAATAGGCCTGAAACCTGCCCCAAAGCAGCCCCTTTAAATTGACTGAGTATGCTTGAATTGATGGGTACAAATAAAAAAGCCAATGCAAATCCACGAACAAATAACATCCCCAATATTTCAGATTTTGAAGACTGCGACGAAAACAAAGTCATTAGATACATACAAAATTCAAGGCTTAATAGACCCACAAAAATCATTATTTTCGGATTTTTTCCGCTTGTCATTAGTTTACCTATCAGAGGCATCATTAGCGCTGTTAAAATAGAACCTGGAATAAAAAATAATCCAATTTGTGTTGCCGAATAATGAAACGTTCTTCCTAAAAACACAGGCAACATAAATAATGCAGCATAAAGAAAAAACCCAAGACATCCCATCAAAGCAACACCATTTGCCACAATAGCTTCTTTAAAAAGTCGAACATTAATAATAGGATTTTTCACTTTAAGTTCCCACCAAATAAATGTTGGCAAACACGAAATAGCAATCAATGTACCAAAAATAATAGCTTTCGAGCTAAACCAATCTAAGGCTTCGCCGCGCTCTAAAACAAATTGTAAAAAGCCGATGCCTAATACAAGCAGTACTAAACCTATTGAATCAAATCCACGCGACTCCATAGCTTTTTCTTGTTCAGATTTTTCACGATCAAAAATACATAAACTTCCTACGGCAAAGGCAACAAGACCTAATGGCAAATTCACATTAAAAATAGATCTCCAACCGAATTCGTCAGTAAGGTACCCACCCATCACAGGGCCCAAGGCAGGACCTATCATGACACTCATTCCGAAAATAGCACCAGCAAGTCCCGCTTTTTCTTTGGGAAATTGTTCATAAATCAAAGCTTGCGACGTTGGCAACAGGGCCCCACCCATCAGACCTTGAATAATTCGCATAATGATTAACGTTGTTAAGTTCGGAGCAATCCCGCAAGCCACAGAGGCCACCGTAAAGGCCAAAATACAACTTAAATAATATTTACGGCGACCAACGCGCTCACTCAACCAAGCCGATACGGGTAAAATAATCGCATTGGCAATGGCATAACCAGTAATGATCATACTAATTTCATCAAGCGTCACACCCAGATTACCCATCATTGTTGGCAAGGCGACATTGACGATAGAGGTGTCAATAATTTCAAGCAATGAAGCCATCACAGCAACAAAAATGATAAGTTTTGATTTTGAATTCATTATTTTTTAACTTTAACCACTGCCGAAAGCCCCGCACGTAAAACTTCGATATCTTTTTCTGTTAAACTGTCAAATTTAATACGTACGGGGACTCGTTGTACAACTTTGGTGTAATTTCCGGTCGCATTATCTGGTGGCAGCAAGCTAAACGTTGCGCCAGTTGCAGCATTGATACCTTCAACGGTTCCTTTAAATTCTTTTTTTGATACCGCATCAACTTCAATAAACGCGGCACTTCCTATTTGAATATCTTCGACATCGGTTTCTTTAAAATTCGCCATGACCCAACGGGACTCTGCACTGACAAAGCCAATCAAAGGAATACCTACTGAAGCCAGTTGACCTGATTCAACCGATTTTTTTGCTATGTAGCCATCCCACGGCGCTTTGATTTTAGTATTTTCAAGATTTAATTCGGCCTGAGCTATCTGTGCTGAAACGGCCTCGAATTTTGAAATCAGATCCATTGTCGACGCAGAACTTGCATCATACTGCTGCTGCGAAATTGCACCCGATTTATAAAGCGAGGCCATACGAACTAAATTTTTTTGTGCGTCAGATTTTCTTGCTTGCAGCGAAGCCAGCTCGCCCTTAATTTGTCGTAAAGTATTTTGATAATCACGCTCATCAATTTGAACAAGTAAATCATCTTTTTTAACCCGCTGCCCCTCTTCGACAGTCACTCGAGTAACAAAACCAGAAACCTTCGGGGCCAACATCACAGAGTGCGCTTCAATCTGCGCGTTATCTGTTGTTATATAGACCAAATGTTCATAGATAAAATAAACTGAAATAAGCAATGCAACAGTTGCCACCGAAATTAGAATTTTGTTTTTTGTACTTAATTTTATGGTCATAAAAGCCCCTTAGTCCTAAGACTTTAAAAATAATTAATTAAATTGATAAATTTTTTGCCCAGTTGTTAATTCAAAATTAACAAGGGCCTCGATGGCACCCATTTGTGAATTAACTTGCCCGGCTTTGGCACGAAATAATTCAGCCTCGCTGTCTAATAAATCTGTATTAGTCCTTGCCCCGACGCGACGACCTTCCCGCGCTAGGCGTAGGCTTTCAATTGCTTTTGCGACATCGGCTGTTCGTGATTTGTAAACTGAACAAAAATAAATAAATTTTCTTTTCCAATAACTTATTTCTTGTTTCGCTTTTAAACGAGAAATTATCAGTGTTTTTTCAGATTGATATTTTTGTTCAATACTTTGTTTCGATTTCGCCATTGCGGCTGCGCCGTCAAAAATAGTCCAGGTTAAATTCAATCCGACCTGATAGGCTTCTCGGTAGCTGTCTTGATCATTAAACCGATCATTTATATTATTATAGTATTGATACTGCCCAATGGCATTAATATGAGGAATCCAATATCTGCTGCGAGCATCTTCATTGTCTTTGAAACCTTCTGTTTTGTTTTCTAAAGCTGCCAAATCGTAACGCCCAGATAAGTTTGTTTCATCCATTTTTTCAATTAAAGTTAATGTCATGCTGGGAAGATCACCTGTCAGCATGCGCGCATCCACTTCCTTACCTAAAATTTCGCTCAATCGCTGGCGACTCGAATCAATATTATCGACCGCATTTAAAAGCTCTGTTTTCGCTTCGCTGACTTGCACCTCGACCTTAAGCACATCATAATTAGTTGAAACACCGGCTTTTTTAAATAAAGAAACATCATGCACATGGTCTTCTAACATTTTGACGTTTTGTTCGGCCACTTGTTTTAAAATCTGAGAGCCCAAGACCTTGTAAAATTGCAACGTTACTTCGTGATCTAATTGAAATTCTGTCCACCGAAGATCTTGTTCGGCCGCTCGGCTGAAAGCCGAGGCCGATAAAAATTGATTTGTACTGGTAAATCCATCAAATAACGGAAGAACAGCTGTTATTGCAATATTCGATGTTGGTATAATTTGTGGTATTGATTTTTCCCCAGCACCAAAATCAATATCCGTTAGCATGTATTTGTGGCCTGGCAAATACTGAGCACTTAAATTCAGGCTTGGTAAATAACCTGAGTACGATTCAACTTTTTTCCAAGAGGTTTCTTTGGCCACAGATTGCATTCGCAGAAGCTTTGGCGATTGATTTCTGCCCTCGGAAATCGCATCAGCTAAAGTCATCGTAGAGCTCTGAGCGAAACCTATAGAACCAATAAATATGATAATAACAAAACGAGATAGCTTCGTTGCAGCTTTCATCTTTA
>JAYVKY010000256.1:0-2534 GCA_043767965.1 Pseudobdellovibrionaceae bacterium | reverse complement strand
AGAACTCCTATACCTTTGGCCTTAAGGTCACGAATAATATTCTGAATTTCACTGACAGCAATGGGATCAATACCAGCAAAGGGTTCATCTAAAAGTAAGAAATGTGGCGTCCCCGCCAAGGCACGCGCTATTTCAACACGACGACGTTCCCCACCCGATAATGAATAACCAAAACTGTCACGAATATGATTGATTCGAAACTCTTGCAAAAGTGATTCAAGTTTTTCATGCTTTTCTTTCGCCTCTAAACCCTGAGCCTCTAGTGAAACTAGAATATTATCTTCAACGGTCATTCGACGAAAAATACTGGGTTCTTGAGCAAGGTAACTGAGGCCCGAACGCGCCCTTTTATACATGGGGAAATTTGTAATATCTAAATCATTAAATAAAATTCGACCACCATCAGGCTGCACAAGTCCCACCACCATATAAAATGATGTGGTTTTTCCAGCCCCATTCGGCCCCAGCAATCCGACAACTTGGCCCGCCATAATTTCAAAACTGGCATTCTGTACGACTTTACGGCCTTTGTACTGTTTTGAAATACCTTCAATTCTTAAAAAACTATTTTGCATTACTTATTGTCCTTTAATTGACCTGAAACTTTGACATTATTTATTTTAACTTTTTGTCCGCCATCAGTGAAGACAATTTCATTACCCATGATTTCATCTGAGCCCATCTGGACCTTGGGCGAACCACGCAGTGTCATTTGGTCGAGTTCAAGGTCAATTTCAAGTTCTTTGCAAGTACCTGACTTATCAATCTCATTCATTCGGACAAAATTTTTCAATAAAATTGTTTTTAGTTTTTTTTCTACAGACGAGTATTTAAAAAGTGCTACAGGTGCCTTTAAAGTCATAAGATCATATTTCATATTAACGTCACCGGTGAATTGACCTTCTTGATTTTTATTTGAAAATACAGCTTGTTTTGAGGTTAAATCGAATTTTTTTTCATTTATGATTTTATGAGCCTGTACGCGATCTAAAATTGACATCTTATTTTTATTCAAATCGATATTAAACCCAATTCCTGTCAGCTCAAAACCCGAACCACTTTGATCTGCAGGGCCATTCATTATTACACTATCGTCGCTTTTAAGACTTTTCGTTTGTGCATCAAATTGCAAATCATTGGTTTTAAACTGATAGCCATTGGTACTTGTCGTTATAACTTGACCACGAATCAAAATATTTTTAGTAGATCCATCGATTTCACCAACATCACCCGTCACTTTGTAGCTTGATTGGTCTTCGGCAAAAAATTCAATTTTTACTTTTTTTAAAATCCACTGGGCATCGGCAGAACCATCGGCCGCTTCAGCGAAAAGTTCCCACCCCTTAGTACGATTTGAATTTTCAACTAAGTGAATGCCTGTCATTTTTTGTTCGACAGATTTTTTATTTTTTTGCGCATCTGCTAAGTTTTGAATTTGCGCAGCTGTTTTTAGCTCGCCGGGCGGCGAGCTAATTTCTGTTGGATTTAATATAAATATTTGAAGGAAGATAAGAAATAAAATCAGAAAAAAAAAGAATGCTGATTTGTTCATTTTTTTAAAAAATTTGAAAGAAAAAAAATTACTGTGTCTGTGTGCCAGTTGCCGCATCTTTTTTATCAAAATCTTTAGAGACGGCAAAGTTAATCGGCCCACCACCGGCTTCATAAATTGAATACATCACTTTTTTCATTGTTAGATAATCAATGTTCTTATCGGCCTGCAATGTCACTTTACGCCAAGCATTCGAATCAACTTCTTCCTTGCCCAGCGTTTTATCAACAACATTTCTGACTTTGTTTTGCAGCTTTGCTTCTTGATCGGCTTTGGCTTTTTCTAAAATAACTCGAACTTGATCACGTAAATTTGGAATCGTCCATTCAACGGACTTTTTAACTTCGTCGAATGTGGCAACAACTGTTCGATCAATTAAAATTTCTTTTGATGAAACTGTCACAACCACGGATGGTTTTAAATCATTCACTCTGTTTGCTTTAGGCAGAATGACTTCTTTAGGCATATATAAAATTTCACCGGTCGCACTATAGTTTTGTAATAAGAAAATCACAAGCACTGTAAACATATCAACCATTGCTGTCAGTGACAACACAGCTGTGACACCACGTTTTGATTTTCTTTTACTTAAAATATTATGATTGCGATGTCTTTCGCCTGGTCTATGTATTGCCATATTAGTTAGGTCCTCCGGTTAAAAGCTCTGGCGAGAAGCCTGCTTTTAAGCCAATATCCATAGCTGCAACCACGTGATCATAAACAATCTCATCCTCGATGGCCATTTTGATGCCACCTTTATCTGGATACATTTGTTTTACTTTTGATAGATCAGCAACTAAAGCTTCTTTATCGTATTCAGCACCAATTTTAGGAATTTTTTTAACATTTTTTCCCACATATAAAACATAACCTGTCGCCCTGATATCAAGACGCAACACTAGATCTTCAAGTGGTGGTGGCTTCAATGGTGTCTTTTCATCATTTCTTGGTGATGCAAACGATGCCCCCAATTGAATCATTG
>JAYVKY010000255.1:0-5605 GCA_043767965.1 Pseudobdellovibrionaceae bacterium | reverse complement strand
TTCGACGCATTACACTTGGGTTGCAGAGCGCGCACCAAACAGTAAATATGCAGTAAAATCTGCGCAAAATTTACTTTTGGCAATAGAAAAAGCATTGCCACAAGACGAAGAATTACAAAAACGTGTTGGTACATCAATAGAGCCTATTGCTTTAGATCCGCGTGTTGAAAGATTTATTAAATCTGCGACTTGGTATACTCAAAAATTTCCGACATCTGAAAAAGATGCGGAAATCAAATTTCGAATGGGAAGACTGTATTATCAAACAAATAATTTTGGCCCCGCAGAGAATATTTTTAAAGATGTTGTTAAAAGTCATCCAAAAACTAAATACTCTGAATATTCAGCTAATTTATTGCTAGATATATATAATCTTAAAAAGGATTATGTTGGTTTAGAAAAAATGGGAAATGAGTTATTGGGTAACGCTGCAATATCAGATTCAAAAGCAGGCTCAGACATTCGCAGTGTACTTGAGAAAGCAAATTTCAAAAAAGCACAAGATTTAGAAATTAGTAAAGATTTTGCAGGCTCGGCAAAGCAATACCAAGCTTTCGCTTTGCAAAATCCAAAATCTGAATTGGTTTCAATGGCTGTATTCAATGCCGGCGTAAATTATGAGCGCGCAGGCCAAAGTGCTGAAGCCATACAAAATTACAAAAAAGTATTAAGCGCTAAAGACAAAAATTCAGAATCTTTAAAGCCCAAAGCTAAAAAATTATTGGCAAAGCTCTATCAAGATACAAATCAGTATGAGGAATCGGCAGTCCTATTTAAACAGTTGATTGCTGAAAATCCAAAAGATCCATTGGCAAAAAATTATTTATATAATGCAGCTGTTCAATTCGAAGCCTCGGGACGTACAAAGGAAGCGCTGGAAAATTATTCGCAGTACATAAAGCTGAATAAAAATCAAAAAGAAAATACGGAAATTATTTTTAACATGGCTCAAATGTTACGTCGAGCTGGCTCTAATTTTCCGGCAGCTGAAAAATATGAGGAATACACGAAAATGGCACCCGATTCGGCGCAGAAAGTTGAAGCCTACTATTGGTTAACTAAGCTGGGGCGCAAAAATCAACACGATCAGGAAGAGCGCAAAGCAAAAACAGTTCGGATATTTCAAAGAATATCTAAAGAACAAAAAAGTTTATCAGCTGGCTTTGTTGCTCAGTTTAAATTTGAAGAGGCAGAGAAAACATATCAGCAATTAAAAGCTATTTCTATCCCTGCAGATCCAAAAAGACAAAAAAAGGCCGTGGATCAAAAATTAGAACTGATTGCTAAATTAAATAATGAACTAGCAGCCATTATTAAGCTGGATTCGGCGGATGAGATTATTAAATCATTAAACCTGCTGGGACTTTCAAACGAACACATGGCGCGTTCGATTCAAAACGCGCCATTGCCATCGGGTCTGAACGCAGATCAAAAAAAGCAGTACACAGCAGGCATAGCCAAAATTGCTGAGCCTTTTGCTAATAAAAGCAAAGATAGTTTTAAAGCGGCTGTAGATCGTGCTTGGGATTTAGAAGCCTATAATAGTGGTTATCATCAAGCTCTTGAGAAAATGGAAAATTTAGATTCAAAAAGTTATTATCAAGGCCAAGAAATTGCGACTCCGGCAAGTCAGAACTGGATCGGTGAATAATGAAAAATGTTTTTAGTTTAATAGTTACACTTTCAATTGTATTTTTTGTTGCTAGTTGTGCTTCAAAAAAAGTAGCAGCAGAAACTGATCCAGAGAATACTCAGCCCTCGCAGAACACAGAAATAACAGATACAACAGAGCCCAAAGCGGAAGTCGATTCAAAATCAGTCCCTGCCGCCGAAGTTCAGCCTGAACGATCAGCGGTTGAAAAGTCAAAGACCGGTATTTCAAAATCAGCTCAATCTGCTGGTGTGGAATACAAAAGAGGTCGATTTGAACTTGCTGAAATACAGATCAAGAAGGCGATTAAAGAACAGCCAAGTCGATCAGAGTATTATCACAATTTAGGTCTCATACATTTAGCAAAAAAAGAGCAACGGGAAGCGATACAGGCATTTCGTAAAGGGTTGCAAATCAATCCGCAAGATGCAGCAATTGCGGCACAGTTGGGCGCTATTTTTACAAAAGAAAAAGACTTTATGAAGGCCGAAACGGCGTTAGAGATTGCAGTCAGCAAAGGTTCAGAAGACGCAAGCGTACTAAATAATTACGCCATAGCCTTGGCCGCAAATAAAAAATTTGACCAAGCAGAAAAGATTTATGAAAAAGTTTTGAAAGCAAATCCTGGCTCGCGCGATATTATGTTAAACTATTCGATCTTGTTGATAGATCAAAAACAAAAATACAAGCAAGGTTTAGATCTTTTGAGCAGACTAAAGTTTGTAGGCGTCCAGTCGGAGACAAGAAATATAATAAATGATTTGGAAATTAAAGCAAAAGCTGGTTTAAAATAGAGAGATGAGGTTTTTGTGCCATTAGATTTTAAATTACTTATCTTAATATTATCAATCAGCGGAGTAAATTTGTTTGTTTATGCGCAAACTGAAGTAGCTACTCCGTCTGCTAAATCAACTCGAAAACAAACTTTGAATTTCGAAGATGAGCTTGTGCAAGGTACGGCGCAAAAGCCGGATCTGTTTTATTTATTTCAAAGAAAAAATATGAATCAAGGTCGCTTAATCAAATTAAGACAAAATTTTTTACCCGAGATGAGAAAAACAACTGAAGACATACAACGGGTTCGGGGTGGGCGTTGAAATCTCCTATAATATTTAGAGTTTTTAAAAATAATCAAATTCACTTTGTAAAACAATTTGTTGATAAAGATCAGCTTGTGATCGGTCGATCTGAATCGGGCACAGCCGATGTTGACATTAATTTAGATTCAAGCGAGGTTTCAAGTATTCATTGTCTTGTTGAAAAACGAGGTTTGCAATTTTACCTTTGCGATTTAGGCTCTGCTCAGGGAACTTTTAAGAACGGTCAAATTGTATTGGACGAGCTCATCGTATCAGGTGATGAGTTTATTGTCGGACCATTTAAAGTCGTCTTTTTCGAGGGTGCTCCAAAGCCACTGCATACAGAAGATAGTTCACAGATTTCAACAGGCTCTGTGCCCACAGAAAAGCCAAAAGCACCTGCCGTTCATATCCCTGAAGTTAAAATTGATACAGTTGCTGCAGCGCCAGAAGCTGTTGTTATTGTAAAACCAAGTATTCAAGCGGCCTTTGTCAGCCAAAAAATAAATGTGCGTGCAGAACAATTTTTGAAGCAAAAAAAATCAATTGGTGAAAAAACATTTGCGCCAAAAAGTGATCGAAAAAATTTAAGTGAATTTATCAAGCCAGGCCTTGGTGGTATGGTCGAAGTTGTGATTTCTTGGAAAGAGCGTATTTTAAATACGTACCATTTGAATCCACAAGGTCAGTATAAGGCTGGTCCTGCGCAAGCGATTCAATTGCCTGATGGCACTGTGCAAAAAGATTGGGTTCTTCTTGATTGCAGTAATGGCGTGCAAATTCGAACGACGCCCGAAATGAAATGTGAAGTTCATAATTCTGAAAATGTAATTCCAATGAATGATTCAGTTTATAAACTTCAACAAAATGAAGTTATTTTTATTCAGCTCATAAACGGAATGCAAATAGCAATACGTTTTTCGGCACGGACCGCTTTAGTGCCGCTCGATTCGTCACTTATTTTTTCAGCCTCGGAATTTACAGGAATTCTGGCTGCCTTGATTATTGCAACATTAACAAGTTTAATTGTTTCAGTTATGACTCCTAAAAATGTAGCCGGTGAAGAAGAAATTCAACGTATAGCACAGGTTGTTTTTAATAAACCTCCGGTAGAAATCAAAACTCCGACACCGAAGGCTCCTGTTGAGCCACCAGTAGAGAAACCACCGGAAAAGAAAAAAGTGCCAGAGCCGCCTAAAAAAATCATTGAAGCGAATAAGCAAGAACAGAAAAAATTAAAAGGTGATGTAACAAAGCCTGAGGCCAAAACAGAAGTGGCACAAAAAGCAGGGCGAGCTAACGAAGTGAAACCTAAAGATCCAAAACTGAAAACCAAAATATTTACGTCCACGAAACAAGGTGGCGCAGTGAAAACCAGTGATAAAGCGGGAGCCAATGCCAAAAGTAAAGATGCTGACCCAACAAATTCGGGATTGTTGTCTGCATTTGGTTCGGGCGGAGTTCGAAGTAAATTAGATAAAGCCTACAGTGGATCAGGCGAACTGATTGGTGATGCCGGTAAAGCAACTGGTTCATCAGGTTTCAACGAAAATCGTGCAGGTAACGATGTCGGTTCTAAATTTAAAGATACAGGTGCCGGCGGAAAAGGAACTGCAACCACAGGAATTTCAGGCATTGGTACAAAAGGTCGCAGCAACGGAACAAGTGCCTATGGTTCTGGTGAAGGATTTGGCTCTAAAGACCAAGTGGCTGTATCAGCCGGCGGAGCAGAGGAAGAGTTTGTCGGATCCATTGATCGAGAAGCGGTCAGACGGGTTGTGCGTTCTGCATTGTCCGCATTTAAAGCGTGTTATGATCGAGAATATAAATCAGATACGAAGCTTGAGGGTAAGGTTGTGGTCGCGTGGGAAATTCATGAAAAAGGCGTTGCAAAAAATGCACGTATTGTCAGTGATAAATCGACGATTCATAATTCAAGTGTTGAAAATTGTGTAAAATCAAGAATGTTAACACTGAGGTTTCCAGAGCCCCCAGCGGGTACTGTCGCCGAAGTCGTTTATCCGTTTTTGTTTCAAGGTCAAAAATAAGTTATATGTTGAATTTAATTTTAATGTTTAGTTTTAAAAAAAATTTAAGAATAAAATCATAGGAGGATTTTCGTGGAACCAACAGCAGCAACCGCAGTGGCGATAGTTAACGCAGCAGAGAATATAAATCCAGTCGTTCGTGCATTTAACGAAGGCGGATTTGTGATGTATATCATCTTAATCATCGGAGCACTGACTTTGTTTGTGGTCATTGAAAGATTTATGGCTTTGAAGACACTCAGAGTCGATAAGAAAGAATTTACAGATCAAATTTTTCGAATGATTATTGCAGGTGATATCAGACAAGCAATTTCATATTGTGATTCCCGTCCAACGCCATTATCGAATACGATTAAGGCGGGCCTTGTGCAAGCAATGAATAAACGGCCCGATGAAGAAATCCAAGTGGCCATGGACGCCTCAGTCATGCGAGAAATGCCACGACTTGAAGGCTGGACAGCATTCTTGGCAGTGTTTGGTAATATTGCGGTTTTGACCGGACTATTAGGAACCATTTTTGGTATGATCGGTGCCTTCCGTGCGGTTTCATCGGCAGATCCTGCAACGAAAGCCACTTTATTATCACAAGGCATTTCTCATGCCTTAAATTGTACAGGTTTTGGATTAAGTGTATCAATCGCCGCAATTATTTTTTACGGTTTGTTTCAACACATGATTCAAAAAGCTGAAAATGAAATGATTGAAAGTTCAATGACAATGTTAAATCTTGTTGCCTCTAACAGAGACAAGATGCGGGATTAGCCCATGGCACACATAGATACAGGTGGCAGTGGCGGTCGAAATAAAAGTGTTGAACTGAACTTGGT
>JAYVKY010000254.1:0-3613 GCA_043767965.1 Pseudobdellovibrionaceae bacterium | reverse complement strand
CCTTGAACTAGTTTTTTTGTTTTTAAATCATAAGCAGCGTACTTAACTGCGCTAAAACTTTTAGATCGCGACGTATGCATACCAATAAAATGCGTTTGGCTGCTTAAATCATAGATACCCATATGGGCATTTATTTTAAGATTATTTAAATACATATCCGTCGTACTGAGTGACTGAGCTTTGGTTAGTGATGCTGATCCATTAAGAATAATGGGTATTCCGAAAAATGTACTGATGCCTTTTCCTTGAGTAATTCGTTTGAATTTTTCAACTTTTTGAATTGCAGGATTTAATAAAGATTTTTTACGCAATTCAATTTCATTCATTTGAACAGCGGCGATATTACCGGTTACTAAATCTTCATATGATTTTCTAGCTTCTAAGTCGTTGAGGTCAAACAGGAAAGAAAATCCATCATCTGCATTTTTAAACATTTGAATTGATGCTGCAGCTAATGTGGCTCCGGTACCCATTGAAAGAGCACTTAATTCTGACTTAGTAATTTTGACATAGACCTTTTGTGCCTCTAATTTCTCAACATAAACTTCCCATGATCCTGAAGTTAAATACGTCGTCGTAAGGCCAACACCACCTGTGCCAATGCCTGCTAAAAATATAACGCCACCCTTTGTTTTGTAGGATACGCTTTCGGCAAATTTCATTTTATATACTGAAGTTACACGAGTTGGAATTTCTTTGTAAGATTCTTGATCTTTAGCTTCTTGATAAGAATTTGAATAGCGAACGGATTGAAGCTCTGTGCCTTTCATTGGAATAATTCCAACCTGAGCCCACTGTGACGCACTGATGCCAAGGCTATTTTCATAGTGAAAAGACAATGCAGCGCCTAGGCCGCCTTCTAATCTAAAGTATGTTGTCTTTTGATATAAATTTCCAGACTTAGTAATTTCTAATTTTCCTGTTTGCGGAGACGTCACAGATCTATCAACAAGTATAATAGAATTTTGGTAATCGGAATCTAAATAAAATAATGGATCTAGTTTGTATTTCAATTGCTCAACTGGTGCTGGTGTTGGATCAGCAGGAGTTGGTGCTGGTGCTGGATCAACAGGAATTGGCGCTGGTGTTGGTGCTGGATCAACAGGAATTGGCATTCCTTGTGCGTATGCTAATCTAAAGTTTCCCATAGCTAAAAGTACTAAAAGGCTCATCTGAATGATTTTTTTCATTAAATCTCCGAAGTTATTGTTTCAGAAAATTTAATGCCTATTTTTTAAATGATTCAATACAAAACATACAGAGTTAAAACAATTATTCATTTTGCAACACGCTCCGCATAATTACACGGCGCATTTCCAAAAAAAATTACGCACGCTGACTTCAGACAAATAGAGTTAGCAGTGAAGTCAGAAATATTAACTAACTCGTGCTGGGTGAATTAATTGGAGTGATGAATTGAGTGTTTGTAGTAAATAATAAAAACTGGTTGTTTTGTAATTGAAAATGGCCCCTCAAATGATATGTTTATCGGCATGGAGCCTCCCTTACCCGAATTGTATCACACGCTATTTTTTAGTGTAATTTCACTTGTTTTAGTTTTCTTAAACGGATTTTTTGTTGCGGCAGAGTTCGCAATAGTTAAAGTCAGACGGACTCGATTAAAAGAATTAGAAGGTAAAGGCATTAGCGCGGCTCGAATTTCAATATTATGTGTAGATCAACTTGATGAACATTTATCAGCGACTCAGTTGGGTATAACTTTAGTTAGCTTAGCTCTTGGTTGGGTGGGGGAAAAAAGTTTTTATAATATTTTATTTCTGATTTTCCCTGATATGGCACTTAAGTATGGCTTGGAATTTCATGCCGTATCATTAGGCCTTTCATTTTTCATTATTACATTGCTGCATGTTGTTTTAGGTGAACTCGTACCTAAAAGTATGGCTATACAAAAAGCCGAGAAAATTACACTTTTGATTGCTCGTCCTTTACGTTGGTTTTTTCTGATGGCGAAACCCCTTATTATGGCATTCACAGTAATGGCGAATATGATCTTGCGATTATTTGGTTTTAATGGTGATAGCGATGCTCACATGTCAGAAGCAGAGCTTAAAATGGTACTTAAAGATTCACATAATGAAGGAGTCATTTCAGATAGCGAAGCTCAGATTATAAATCGTGCTTTTGAATTTTCTGATAAACGAGCCTGCGATATTATGATTCCGGGGCATCAGGTTCAAACTTTAAATTTAGAGCGCAATATCGAAGACAACTTAAAGATCACTCAGCAGCGTATGTACACAAGATTTCCATTAATCAAAGATAGTTTTCAAAATGTGATTGGGATTGTTCATATGAAGGATGCTTTGTTGAAATTGCGTGATACAAACGACAACCGAGCCTTATCAGCAACGGCTCGCCTAGTGACTTATGTTGCTCCTTTTCTGAAGCAAGATAAATTGATGAAAATTTTAAATGAAAAGCGAACTCATTTGGCAATTGTCCAAGACCCTACGACAAAAGAAAATTTAGGTATAGTGACTCTTGAAGATATTCTGGAAGACCTTGTTGGTGAAATCATCGATGAGCATGGAAATTAATCTTTATGACTAAAGATAATCCCAATGCCTTTAAATTATGGATCAGCGCTGATGTTGTTAAGAAATATTTTAAGAATACAGGTTTAAATCAAAAGCAGACGCAATCTATTATAAACAATCTTGATTCACTTGAACTGAAAGCTCGTGTGCGGCTTATCGCATCTGAGTTAAAAAAAATATTACCACATAGTTATCCAAAAGCATTAAATGAACTGCTTAAAATAACCAAAAATCAAAAACTAAAATCTTTCGAACTGTGGCCGACGACGGAATTTATTCAAAGTTATGGCTTAGAACATGTGGATCTTTCCTTACGGGCTATGTATCAGTTAACGCCATTGTTCACTGCTGAATTTAGTATTCGGCCGTTTATAAATAAATTCGAGGATGAAATTTACAAAAAATTGTTAACCTGGAAAAATGATCCTAATGACCATGTCAGGCGTTGGTTATCTGAAGGCACACGCCCGCGTTTACCTTGGGGTGAAAAATTGCAGGTGGCAGTATTAAATCCTGAAAAAGGTTTAGAAATTTTAGAACATCTTAAATTTGATTCTTCATTATATGTCAGAAAAAGTGTTTCTAATCATTTAAATGACATTTCTAAGGATCATCCTGATCTCGTTGTGGCAACGTTAATAAAATGGAAAAAAAATGTTCCAAAGGGTTTCGAGAAAGAATTTCAATTTATCGTCAGTCGCGCTTTGCGTGTTATGGTTAAAAATGGTCACCTGGGGGCCTTAAAATTCATGGGTGTTGAATTGGTCCCCAACAGTTTAATGTGTTCGGAATTTAAAATTAATAAAACCAAACTAAAAATGGGTGATCAGTTACAACTTAATTTTTCCGTTAAAAATATGACACAGAAAAAAATAAAATATATTATCGATTACGTAATTTATTTTAAAAAATCCAATTGTGAACTGAGTCCAAAAGTTTTTAAATTAAAAACTGGTTTTATTGATGCAGGTGCTGCGCTTGACATTCAAAAGCTTCATTCATTTAAACCGATCACTACGAGGCAGTATTATTCTGGCGAACATAGGGTAGCCTTA
>JAYVKY010000253.1:0-6001 GCA_043767965.1 Pseudobdellovibrionaceae bacterium | reverse complement strand
GAAATGTAGCTATCAGTGATATAAAGACCATTATAAGAGACACCACGCCTCCAGTTTTAACATTTATTTCACCAATTCAAGATGACTCTGTCGATGGTTTTTATTTTCAGGTAAGTTTAAGTGCCAATGAACCTGTGGTAACTGCAAAGCTTAATGGTGCGGATATTCCGGTTTCTGGACAAACTCAAAATTTAAGTACGAATTTTTCTACAGTACTTGAAGGTAATACGACACTAACCGCGCAAGCGACGGATAAAGCTGGTAATGTTGGAGAAAAAACAATCTCAGTTTATGCGATCTCTAGGCCACTGAATCAATCTCTTATTGGTCTTTATGTTGATGAGCCGAATAATAAAGTCATTGTAAAGGGCGCAGTTGGCGCGACAAGACCTAACTATTCAGTGACGGTGTCGAGAGGCTTTTTCAGTTCTCAAACTGTTCAAGCTGATGCTAAGGGCAGCTTCATGATTTCGATGCAGCCTTCAAGTACCTATAAAGTCAGCGTCTATGACCATCGTAAAAATGTAACAGTTAGTTACAGCTATGAACTAGATGCAGATAACGATGTTATTCTTTCAGGTACTGTTCGAGACACAGATGACTTTCCGTTAGTTCATGCGCAGGTTTCACTTATTGGTACGTCACTTACAACGTATACCGATGGTAATGGTGTGTTTTCATTTTTAAAATCTAATTTCCCGAATAAAAAAGTCACTGGAGATCAGCAGCTGTTGATTGACGGTACAGGTGTTATCTTATCAGCACAGGCCACGCCAAGAAAATTTTCAAAAACGACAGTCAGTATTACGATCGGGGTTCGGCAAAGTAATATTTTACAGACACCGATTTATTTAGCACCAACTTATTTGGACGGCAGCGCCACAAGCATAACCAAACAAGCGGGCGGTGTTGTAACGGATTCACACGCACAAGGTGTAGCTTTAAGTATTCCGCCTGGTGCGGCCCAGTTTCCGAGCGGTGAAAATGAAAGCTTAGTCAGTTTACAGACCATACCGGCGGATCGCGCAACGGTCGGCGTACCTCAGTGGGCCAAGCCAAATACAGTTGTGGCCTTAGAGCCATCAGGTACGACGTTTAGTCAACCGGTCGAGCTGACGCTACCGAATGTGAATGAGTTTCCGCCTACAGCAGAATTGGTTATAATGCTGATGAATTCTAAAACCGGCAGGTGGGAAATCGGTGGCGCGGCCGCCGTTGCGCGAGATGGGCAAAATATTGTAACAAAACCTAACCAGGGAATTAGACATTTTTCATTAGTTTATGCAACTATTGTGGGTCCGAATATACGACAAATTGGAGCGAAAGACCGCCCAGGGGCGGATACCTTTAACGGGGCCTTGAGTGCGCAAATTGAGTTACCTTCATTTAAAATTTTAGGAAGCTCGTTTGTTCCAAAGTTGTTTTACAATAGCTCTTGGGCCAAGCCTTCAGCACTTGTTACGAATTTATTTGATTTTTCTAATACTAAAGTTAGCGTGAATGCGCCTACACAAGTGGGTACAAGGTTAGAACCCTATAATGTTGATTTAATAAATTGCAATTGGCTTATTGGATATGAAACCAATGCTAATGCCTTTGACGACATTGATAATCTTCCATCTTACTGTTCTAAAGATCCAAAAACTTTTTATACCAATGTGCAGTATGAAACTAAATATACAGATGTAACCTCGCAAATTCAGCCACAGCGAGTTGAAGCCAGTTTAAAAACGGGGAATCTTGCTACAGAAAAAGAAGTCTTCAGTAATATCCCTCATATGGCAGCCATTAGTTTTGGTGTTGATTTAAAAAAGGATAATCAATCAAACGTATACTTTGATAGCGGCATTTATCCATATCAGGCTCACTATGATATTTATTTTAAAGAACTGGTGATGGGTACGTATACGACTCAGTACTGGAATGAGACCATGAGTGCTCAAACCACAGACCCAAAACAATTTGAACAATTATCGCCTGAAAAAGTTTTTGGCCAGGATTTGACTGATTCATTATTTGTGCAAAACTACAGAAATTCTGAAGCAGGTACGGGCTGGAAAATTGGCGGCTTTCAAAAAATAGCAAATCCAGCCAGTAATAAAATAATGATAGAAGAGGCAAATGGCGCAATAGCTTCTTATTCGATAAGCAATACTATTCAAACAGTAATAGATGTGGCTGGCCAAGGTGGAAATATAAAAGATGGTGTTGCTTTAAATGCTTGGCCAAATATTGCAGTGCCGGCAGCTCAAAATCCAAATCAAATATTGAGTTTGAATTATAACTCAAATTCAAACAATGTGTCATCTGGTGTTATAGGTTCTAACTATTCTGTATCAGGAAATATCAAAGGCTATGATTTTTATAATTACACAGAGCAAACAAATTGTCGCTCTGAAATGTTTTGCGCCGAAAGAGCTGGGTCACTTGAATTTTATAGAAACGTTTGGACTTGTTTTATTGATAGTCAGACTTATTATCATGCTACTTATAACGGCTCAGTATTTTATTGTCCTCCAACAATTGGTACATATTTTGCTCGATTTGGTTTTGGTAGAACTAATGTTTGTGTAGTTCTCGATGGAGGTTACTACCCAGCTAATTTAGGCACTGTCTGCGATAGTGCCCCTAAATCTTCATGTTCAACACATACTTCTAACTACAACATTAAATCAAGGCCAGTCAGCATGCTTAATTTAAATGGCCGAGTTATCGGCGTAGATTCAAACAAACATTCTGTTTTTGATTTATCATCAGGCGGTGCCAATAAAATTTTAGGCGCAAGCGAAGCAATGCAATCATTCGGCAATAATTATCAAACCACTTCAGAAATAAAAGGTGCTGAAATCAGTAGTTTTTGTAATAGTGTCAGCGGTCTAAGTTGCTCTCCACAAACACGTACCCATAGTGATGTTAATCAAAATAATGCTTGTGGTGCTGGTGTCTATAGTAGTGGAGAATCGCCATACAGCCAGTCAGACACCGTATTGAATGGTATGCAATCATTAAATGCCCCTATGGGAATTGCCGCAAGCCCAGTTGCAGATATTGTGGCAGTTGCCGACTATGGTTTTCATAAGGTTAGATGGCTTAATGTGGCTACTGGTGAAACTGGCGTAATAGCAGGCAATGGTCAGGCCAGCGATACAGGCAATGAAGGTCTTGCAGTCAATGCCTCGATAAATCACCCGAAAGGGTTGGTTTATGACTCTGTCGGAAATTTGTATATATCAAGCGAAAGTGGTTACATAAGAAAAGTTGATACTAATGGATATATTTCAACTGTGGCCGGTGATCCGATTGATGGTGTTTTGACGAATGAATCAAAAGCTCGTGAAGTCTTTTTTAATAAACCCTATGGCTTAGCTTTAGATCAACTAAATAATTATCTTTATGTGGCCGACACTGGAAATAACAGAGTTGTAAGAATTAACCTTAACACCAGTGATGCCATAACAGTCGCGGGTAGTGGTGTTGCAGGTTTTTCTGGCGACGGAAAATCTGCACTTGAAGCCAGTTTGAATGCGCCAACTCACTTGGGCCTAGATGAAAATAATAATTTATTAATTGCTGATAGCATAAACAACAGAATTAGGAGAGTCAACTTTCAAAATTCAGCTACTGGTATACTGGCATTTTCACCAACTACTAAAGACCATTCAACATTACAAAAGGTTCAAGACGGCACTTGGGTTAGAACCTATCGCGATGGCGGGCGAATTTATTTTAATAATTTAGGCTATCAAGTTTCATCCATAGACAATGTTGGCCGTGTTATACATTTTGAATACGACGGTCAAAATCGATTAACAGAAATTAAAGCGGCCAATGGTGATTCATTAACTTATACTTATTCTGGTAACAAGCTCTCGAGAATTACAGATCCGGCGAACAGGGTTACTGATTTCAGTTATGATTTTTCGGGAAATTTGAAAGCAGTTCATTATCCAGATCAAACCACTAAAAAATTCGAATATAATTCTGATGGGCTGATGACTGCCGAAATCGACCAGAAAAACTCTAAAAAAGAATACTTGTATAATGTTTATGGCCGGCTAGAAAAAGTAATACTACCCGATTCAGCCACCGCCGTTGAATTAAAGGATAGCGGTAGTGCCAATTTAACAAATTTCGAGCCTGAAATCACAATTCCTGAAAAATATGGCGTCGGCGAAGGAAAGCTAAGTGAAAGTGTTCTGGACGCTAATAATAATAAAACTGAAATCGCAAAAGATTTTCAGGGTTATATCTCGACTGTTGTGGACGCCAGAGGTAGAAAAACGACAATTAAGCGTGACATAGAGGGGCGTCCGATAGAAACCACAGATGTCGACGGCTCAGTTATGCAGAACACTTATGATTCGATTTATGGCGATCTAATTAAGACCAAAAGTGTCAGTTTAGATATTGAAACTCAGACGCAATTTAATGTTTATGGACAGGTGATTTCACAAACAGATGCTTATGGTAAAGTGGTGAGTAAAGTTTACGATGCTAAAAAACAACTCGTTAAAGAAATTTCACCGGATGGAAAATATTTATTCTATGAATATAACACATTAGGTTTGGTCGTAAAAAAATCTTTATTTAATGCCAGTAATCAGCTTAAGAGTGAAATCAGATATGAATATAATTCAAAAGGTCAGCTAATAAAACAAACTGATTTAAATAATAAATTTTCAAGCTACACCTATGATTTAGCGGGTAATGTTTTAACCAACACTTCAAATATAGATGGCAATTCTCAGTCTGTGACCCAATATGAGTATGACCTAATGAGTAGACTAAGAAAAGTAACTTCACCAAAAGGTGAAATTACTGAGTATACGTATTCACCTGTTGGTGAGCTGATACAAATAAGTGACCCGAATCAAAAAATAACAACTTTTGAATATAATTTAAAAGGACAACTTATTAAAAAAACAGACCCGGCTGGTCTTGTTTTTGAAATGACTTACGATGGTAACGGAAATATTTTAACAGAAAAAGATCCGGCAAATCAATTAAAACAGTATACCTATAACGAAATAAATAAAATCACCAAAGTTCAGACTGCAGATGATCTGATTCAGTATCAGTACAATATTAAAGATGAAGTTATTGGTCTTGCAAACAATACGGCATCTATTGATTATCAACGTGATTTAAAGCAAAGAATTACACAAGAAGTTGTAGCTGGGAACAGCATCAGTTATCCAGCCCATACTTTAAATGTTGAATACAGCAAAAATGATCTGCGAACATCTTTGCAAAGTAATTTTCAAAATATTACGTACTCCTACAATATAGACACCTATCAATTAGTTGGTTTAAGCAGCAGTACTACGGGAAATTATGTCTTTAATTATGATGATACCAATCGTCTTGCGTCTGTAACAAGGCCGGGTTCCAGAACTGATTTCAGTTTTGATGTTGGCTCGGCATTAACAAGAATTGCGCATTCTGTTAACGGTGTTGAAAAATCCTTTCATGAATACAATTACGATTTAAGAAGTTACATCACTCAAAAACGAAGCCCTGCTTCAAATTTAAGTTACAGCTATGATTCCAACGGACAGCTACTGAGTGCAAATAAAACCGAAGATGCCACTCAAAATGAATCATTCAGTTATGATGCCCTTGGCAACAGACTGACATATAATGGAGTCGCCAGCATATTTGATAATTCGGGCCAGCGAATTCAAGACGACGGACAATATACCTATGTGTTTGATGCCAACGGCAACATTATTTACAAATCAAATAAATCAAACGGTATCAGTTACACGTTTGAATACTCGGCCCTAAATCAACTGAAAAAAGCCACGGTAACAAGCTCACCGCTTGGCGGAAATGTATTAAAAATTTTAGAATACAAATACGACCCGGCAGGCAGAAGAATTTTGCGCCAGGTTACAGATAGCATTAACCCACAAAAATCGAACATAAAAAAATATTACTACGACGGTGAAAATATTTTAGCAGAGCTTGATGCTGAAAATAATTTAACTGCAAGCTATAC
>JAYVKY010000252.1:0-16489 GCA_043767965.1 Pseudobdellovibrionaceae bacterium | reverse complement strand
AAGGAGTTGCAAACCAAACGAATGAAATGTTCCCGCCCATAGGCCTTTGGCTCTGGGGCCCACTCGATTTGAAACACGATGTTTAAGCTCTCGTGCTGATTTGTTTGTGAATGTAAGCACGCAAATTTCATTTGCTGCAGCAATTTTTTCATAAATAAGTCGCCCAGTTCTTGAGACTAAAACAGTTGTTTTACCAGAGCCTGCACCAGCCAATATCAGCAATGGCCCATAATTATGATTTACGGCCTGACACTGTTCTGGATTAAGGCCTTTCAGCCAATCAATTTCCATTTAATGATCACGATCTAAATATTTTTAAACTTTACTATGAATTAATACTTTAACTTCGTCGGAAAAAATAACATCAATTCGATCAATAGCTGCTTTTTGTACAAAGCCGATACCAAACTTAGAATGTTGAATTTTTTGTTTTTCAATAAATGTTGTTTTTGTCGAATAGGGAATAGCTTCCTTGGCTTGCTGATTTTGAATTCGATTTTCGTATTCACCTGTATGAGATTTTGCACGTGATGTTTTAGTTGAATTTGTTGAACCTGGTTTACGTGTTGACGACGTTTTTTTAGGTAAAGAATAACTTTTTTTGCTTTTACATATTTCACATTCAGTTTTTGCTGTTGTTGCATTAGTGTGTGCTAAAACCATGTGATATCTGTCAGCATCACATTTTTTACAGAACATATAAAATGATTTAGCGACGGGAGGTAAAGTAAGTTGACTCATGTTTTTTTATCTTTCTTGTTTAGGCTGATAGATTGACAGTGGATCGCGTAATCCGCAAGCAGCAATTTCGCTAGCACTTAAATAAAATGGGCCTTCATTATGTTGAATTTTGTTTTGCATCTGCAGCATTGACTCAATGTTATTTGGCTCGACAGTGTAGCCCGTTTTTTCATATTTTTCTAGAAAGGCCATGTCATCCCCACGTGTGAAAAACTTTTCCCAACAATCAGTATTGACATCACAGCGATACGTCATGGTCTTTGCGTGAGTATGTAGCGGAGCATAGGCTCCAATCATTTCTAAATGGCCATAATGCGAATGCAGCTTTAATGAGGGACTACCCCACTGAGTCATTCCAGAACACTGATTTACGTTTGCATACCACAACGCAAATGCTTTCGACAAAAATCCTAGACCATAAAACTGATCATCTTTAGGCAGCATTGAATTGACCGAACATAAATCATAGGCCACCCACTCGCCCTTATGCATTGTGGGAATAATTATAAATAACGAGAGTGGGCACCATTCTTCAGATTCTGAATAACTTAAGATTTCAATGATTTTTTTTGGCAAAGACTTTGTGCGCGCTACAAAACCAGCAATAAAGCCTGGCATCGCCGCACAATCATAAAAAACCCAACGTGGTATTGCTAAATCTTGCGCCCCAAAAGATTTCCATTCGATTTGGTAAATAGCCTCGGCAAATGCCAACTCTTTTAAATCCAATGGGTTTTTATAAATGGGCTCTTTAGTAAACCAATTTAATTTATGCCGAGTCCCCGGATTTTCAATTTTATTTTCAGGTCGAACAAAAACATACGGCCGAATGTCATCCGAATTGAGCCACGCTGATTTTTGAAGAAGTGGATTTAAAATACTCATTTATTTCAGCGGCCCAATCATCGTTTCGGGTCTGACCACTTGATCAAATTTTTCAGCAGTTAGTAAACCTAAATTCACAGCCTCTTCCTTTAATGTTGTTCCATTTTTATGGGCAGTCTTTGCGATTTTTGCAGCGTTATCATAACCAATGTATGGATTGAGCGCCGTAACCAGCATCAAAGAATTATCCAAATGTTTTTTAATTTGTACAGTATTAGCTGTGATTCCACTGATGCAATGATCTGTGAAACTGTCACAGGCATCAGAAATTAAACGAATTGAATTTAAACAATTAAATAAAATGACCGGTTTAAATACATTTAATTCAAAATGTCCCATGGATCCACCAATGTTAACCGCAACATCATTACCCAAAACCTGCGCACAGACCATCGTCATGGCTTCAGATTGTGTTGGATTAACTTTACCTGGCATAATTGAAGATCCCGGTTCGTTTTCTGGCAAGTTCAATTCTGCAAAACCACAACGTGGTCCACTTCCCAATAAACGAATGTCATTAGCAATTTTCATTAATGACACCGCAATTGTTTTCAATGCACCATGCACTTCAACCAAGGCATCATGAGACGCCAGCGCTTCAAATTTATTCGGAGCTGTTACAAAAGGAATCTTTGTTTCTTTGGCAATTGCGGCGGCGGCTTTAACAGCAAAGTCAATATGCGTATTCAGTCCTGTTCCGACCGCCGTCCCCCCCAGTGCTAATTCATACAAATGTGGTAAAACATTTTTTATTCTTTGAACAGAATTTTTCATTTGTGTGGCATAACCTGAAAATTCTTGGCCCAATGTTAACGGCGTTGCATCCATCAAATGAGTTCGTCCAATTTTGACAATTAAAGAAAATTCTTTAGATTTTAATTCTAAAGCAAGCTGAATTTTCTCGAGCATTGGAATTAATCTAAAATGAATTCGTTCAGCAACAGCGATGTGCATCGCCGTTGGGAAAGTATCATTCGATGATTGTCCTCGATTGACGTCGTCATTTGGATGTATTTCCTTATTTGGCAATGATAACCCCTGCATCGTCATCGCACGGTTGGCTATAACTTCGTTAGCATTCATATTCGTTTGTGTGCCAGATCCGGTTTGCCAGACAACAAGTGGGAAATACGCATCAAGATTGCCCGAAATAACTTCGTCTGCGGCGGCAATTATAAATTCTGATTTTTTTGAATCCAATAATTTTAATTCTGTGTTTGTCATTGCCGCACATTTTTTCAAAACGCCAAGTGCCCGAATCATTTCGCGCGGAAATTTGTCGCCGCCAATTTTAAAATTTTGCATCGAACGTTGTGTCTGCGCTCCCCATAATGCATCAGATGGAACCTGTACGTCACCCATGGTGTCTTTTTCGATTCTGAACTGCGTTTTAATTTCTGACATGATATAACTCCTGATATTTTTTTATTTTAATGACTGTGTAATTTTAATTTCAAAACACTTTTCTTCCCACGAACAACCTGACCTACACTGGCTTGATCTGTTGGGTAAATGACAAGCTCTTGAATATTAATATGTGCGGGCTGTTGCAAACACCAAAAAATATTTTCAGCAATGTCATTTGCTGACAACGGTTTCATATCTGCATACACAGCGTCGGCCTTTTGTTGACTGCCCAAACGAACTAAACTGAATTTAGTATCAACCATGCCTGGCACAATATTTGTGACTCTGACGCCTGTGCCCTTTAAATCCATTCGCAGGCCTTCGCTGATTGCACGCACAGCAAATTTTGTCGCACAGTAAACAGCACCACCTTCATACACTAGTCTGCCGGCAACTGAACCCAAATTTACGATGTGTCCTTGATGTTTTATAATTTGCGGTAAAAATAATTTTGTGATTTCCAAAAGACCTTTGATGTTGGTATCAATCATTTGGTTTATGTCTGTTGATTTTGAATTTTGCAATAGTTCGGTGCCTTTTGCCAATCCTGCCGAATTGATCAAGTTTTTAATTTCAATTTTTTCTTTATTTAAATGAGTTTTAATTTTATTTATAATTTTTTTTTGATTTCTCAAGTTAGATAAAGTTGAGACATCCAAAACCAATACTGAAACATTGTTTGAACCTAGCTTTATACATTGGGCGCGAACAGAATCCAGATTTTTTTTTCGACGCGAGATCAGTAATAAATTATTTTTATTTTTTGCTAATTTATAAGCTGCGGCCGCACCAATTCCTGAGGAAGCACCTGTGATTGCCGAATATGTTTCTTGAGATTTTTTTCTCGAAGGTTCTTTGATTAGAGAACTTTTTTTCATTCACAAACTATACCTAATGAATTGTCGATTAGGCTATAAAATTGAGTTCATTATTTCAGAATTTAAAAACTGAAGAATCAGGACATTGAAGTATATTTCGATGCGCGAGGAACATAAACAATAAACCCCAAAGCTTCTAAAATGTTTTTTTCGATATAATTAAATATGATTTTATAGTCTTTACCCCATTTTACGACGCGCGTGAATGGGCGCTGTGACCAAAAACCGAGCTTGTTTTGTCGGCGCGCCTGATCTGTCTGATTTTTGCAGGCCAATCCGCGTTCTTTTTTAAGCATCAGGCGCGCGATCAAGCCCGTGATTCGACGTATACAGTCAAAATATTTACGTCTGGATTTAAAGGAAATCAATAAATGAATATGATTTGAGGCGATTGCTAATTTATGAATTCTGACGCCAAAATTTTGAATATTTTGGGTTATAATTTCTGTAATTTGATGACGCTTTTTCGACATGCGCAAATCATTTACATCTGTTTTTTTTGCAATGTCTGATTTTAAAACAATATGAGTAAAATCTTTGGATGACAAAGGTCGAGCCGACCTAGCATGACCACGCTTCAGCAGACTGCCACCAAACGACTTCATCCGTTTGGTTTCGTACTTTGAATCTAAGAAAAGCTGTTTTGAGCTTTTCTTTATATTTTTCATTACTGTTTTCATGAGTAGTTCGTACCCGAACTACGCCAACAGTCAATTTTTTTTATTAATCTACTGAGCGATATCATTTTTTAAATCTCTCAAAGTCATTTTATCGACGAAAATAAACTGTTACCTGCTTAAAAACAAAACTGGCTGTTTCTTAAACCACACATCATTAAACACATAATTTATTTGCAAAAACCGCTTAAACGAGCGATAAAATTCGAATGATCAAATCTAAAGCTAAAACAAACTCTCAAATAATAAAAACTTTAACTCCTCACAAAATTCAAACTTCGAAATCCAACAAAAAATTTTGGCTGATGAAAACTGAGCCTGATGTTTTTTCAATCGCTGACCTTAAAAAAAATAAAACAACACTGTGGGAAGGCGTCAGAAATTACCAAGCCCGAAATTTTATGATGAACGACATGCAAACAAATGATGAGATTTTATTTTATCATTCAAACGCAGAACCTTCCGGAATTGCAGGCCTAGCCACAGTTTCAAAAAAAGCAATTCCCGACCCTTTGCAATTTGATCCAAAATCTGAGTATTACGACCCCAAAGCCACCAAAGAAAAACCAATTTGGTTTTGTGTCGAAGTTATATACCAAACCAGTTTTAAAACGATTCTGTCGCTGTCTGATTTAAAAAACATTCAAAAATTGTCCGACATGCTTGTCATCAAAAAAGGGCAACGATTGTCGATTCAACCTGTTGATCAAAAAGATTTTGAATACATTTGTCAAAATCACGTGTAAATCATGAATCATGCATGGAACTGAACCTGGCGAATTGTCACCAACCAGACCTATTCAAATATCACCAAAATTATTTCTAGCCCCTATGGAGGGCGTCACTGATTGGGTGATGCGTGATTTATTAACGTCATTAAAGTTTACCAACCAAGCTAAATTCATCGGTCAGAATGATCTCAGCCCGACCAATCCTGCGGACTGCCTACCTATCGACCAATGTGTAACTGAATTTTTGCGTGTCACTGATACACTTTTTCCGGACAGCGTATTTTATAAAAATTGCCCCGAACTTTTAACACATTCAAAAACCAGGTCAGGTACCCCAGTCTTTATTCAATTGCTGGGTGGTCAAGCGGACCCCTTAGCCTGGAATGCACAAAAAGCCGTGCAACTTGGAGCACTCGGTATTGATTTAAATTTTGGTTGCCCCGCAAAAACAGTGAATCGTCATGATGGCGGCGCCAGTCTGTTAAAAAGCACTGATCGAATTTTTAATATCGTTAAGACTGTCAGGTCAGCAGTTCCTAAAAATACACCTGTCACGGTCAAAATTAGATTAGGTTTTGACGACCCTTCACAGTGTCTGGAAAACGCCGCCGCAATTGCCGAAGCTGGCGCCAGTTGGCTGACGGTACATTGCCGCACAAAAACTGATGGCTACCGACCACCTGCATATTGGGAATGGATCACAAAAATCAAAGAACAGACAAAAATAAAAATTGTCGCCAACGGAGAAATTTGGACACAGGATGATTTTAAAAAATGCCAAGACATCACAAATTGTACTGATTTTATGATCGGTCGCGGAGCCCTCAGAAACCCATTTTTATTTCATGAAATTAAATCTCTGTCAGAAAACAAACCAAAAAAAATCACTGGGCAAAATGAAAGCCATAATTACAACCACAGCGAAAGCCTAAAACTAGTCCCCGGCTTTTATAAAGCCTGCACAGCTTTTAAAAGCGAAAGCTTTGCTATCGCCCGGTGCAAACAATGGCTGAATCAATTGGGTCAAGCTTCCGAATCTGCAAAAGAAATATTTGACCGGTTGAAAATTATCGAAAACCCTATAGACTTTGAATCAGAACTGAAACAGTTATCAAGGGAATAAATCATGTCCAAAGTATTAATGATTAAAAAAAATCCATGCCCCTATTGCGACCGCGCAAAAGTTTTATTAGAAAATAAAGGCATCGCCTATGAAATTTTGGACCTGACTGATAAAATGGACGAGCTCGAAGCCTGGAAAGAAAAAACCGGTTGGAAAACTGTACCCATGATTTTTATCAATGATGTTTTAGTCGGTGGTTATACTGATTTAAAAGCCCTTGATGATGAGGGGAAGCTTGAAGACATGGTGAAATAATAAATTTATTTTTAAAAGAAGTGCTTACTGATTAGAACTGAATTCTAAAATCCAAGTACTACTTGGATAATAGCCATTAACTCTGACCTATTTCGTATGATCTTTCAAAAATTCTGAAATATTATCTTTAGGATGGTTGCCAACAAGCTCGCCGATTTTAGCGCCACCTTTAAACAAAATCATCGCAGGAATTCCACGAATTCCAAATTGGCCTGGAGTTTGTTGATTTTCATCGACATTCATTTTTACAATTTTAATTTTTCCTGACATTTCTTGTGCCAGCTCTTCAAGCTTTGGAGCAAGTGCACGACAAGGACCACACCATTCGGCCCAAAAATCGACAAGAACAGGCTTGTCAGATTTTAAAACGTCACTTTCAAATGAAGCATCAGTTACGGGTTGAGTAAATTGTCCCATCAGGTTCTCCTTATTTTTTTCTAAACAAAGCTTGCGCAAATTTTTGTTTTGCTTGATCAAGACTGTCTAACTTTTCTTGCCCAGGATCAAGCAACAACTCTGTGCGCTGCTTTTTTGCTTGTGACTTAGTTTGCCTTTTATTCAGACTTTTTTTCAAATCTTGATTGATATTCTTGATCTGATGATTGTAGGCCTCTATACGTAGCGGCAACTCAGACAGCAATAGCTCGTTCTGAATTTGAGCCTTTGCTGTCTCAGAAAGTGCCTCGTCCAAATTGAATTTTTTTTCTGATGAACCTGCAGGTGGTTTTTTAAAATCGCGAAGCACCTCGTCACTGATCATCAAATCCTGATCTGTTTCGCTGGCTTTACTGTGCACTTGAGTAAGCTCATGATCTAAATCTAACCCATACGAGACAAGATACATTTGCTCAGCAACCCTAAATGTCGGGTCTGCTTCAGCCATACGTAGTAATCGATCTTGCATTAATTCCTTACGAGCAGGATCCATATTTAAAATATTCATCGTCAGTTTTAATGCACCCATTGGCTCGAATAACAATAAATCTGCTTTGATTTTCGTTAAATCTTCTGGTGATATTTTCTGATCTTGACCTAAAATAAGTATAACTTTACCTGCGAACTTTAGATTTTCTTTTATTTTTTTTCCAAGACTCAATGAAGATAATTTTGTAGATTGCCCGCGCACAATAATCATATCGGGGTTAAACGTCAGAAGTTTTTCACTTAGGTTAAATTCTGTTGTAATTGATTCCACATCAAAACCGACTTTTCTTAAAGTCATCTCAAGGTGATTGGCCTGTTGAATTTGATCAAATGCAATAAGTACTCTGTCCATAGGTCTATTCTAGAATCTGATCAATGACCAACGCAAAGAAATAATCTATTATTTCTTTGTATGTGGCGATCGCGCAGAATCTTTTTTTATTTACTTTCAGAGATCGTTCCAACTTTTCTATTAGGAATATTTGTATTTATATCAATTCTGTTAATGTTCCAGGCCTTACGTCTAACTGAGTTTATGTTGGTTCACGGTATTAAATTTACAACTATTTTAAATATTATGGGTTATATGAGTATTTCAATGTTACCACTGATACTTCCTATGAGTTTATTATTTGCAATCTTGATGACCTACAATCGTCTTTCACAAGAGTCAGAAATTATCGCAATGAAAAGCATCGGCCTTCATGGCATCAATTTACTGATGCCATCCTTAATCCTATCGTTAATAATTACTTACTTTTCGGCGCAAACGGCATACTATATTGCGCCCTGGGGCAATCGCCAATTCGAAGTTTTAATCTCGCAACTAAGTAACTCGAAAGCGGCTGCCTCGATTAAAGAGGGGACTTTTTCTGAGGGTTTTTTTGATATGGTTGTCTATGCCAATAAAGTTAACACTGAGCAAGGGCTTCTTGAAGACCTCTTTATCTATGATGAAAAAAACCCGGAGAGCCCACTGACCATCATCGCACCTAGGGGGCAAATCATTCCTGACATTGATAATCCGGGTCACAGCGTGCAACTGCGGATGTTTAATGGCCAAATTCACAGACGCAGTCAAAATCATACTGTCGTGCATTTCGAATCCTATGATATTTTTTTAAATGACCCCATACATATTGAAGAACGTAAAAAATCACCGCCTTCGCTTTCTCTTTCTGAACTGAATACATTACGCAGTAATTCAGCTCTGACTTTAATTGAAAAGAATATTTACGATCTAGAGTATCACAAGCGTTCTGCATTAAGCTTTGCCTGTTTGATTTTTGGACTTGTGGGGGTAGCTATTGGGATTCAAACTAATCGTCGCAGCGGAAAAGCATCTGGCTTTATAATTTCTGTTGGTTTTATTATTCTGTATTGGATGATTTATTTAGGCTTTGAAAGCACCTCTAGATCAGGCCATTTAGCCCCATGGTTGTCCGCTTGGGGTACAAATTGTGTATTTGGCTTATTTGCTTTATTTAACTTAAGAAAAAAATTAGCCTGAAGAAATTTTAATTGTGAACTTATTCTCTTAGAAAAAATGAGACGACGCAGTAGCATCCTTACCACCATGGTCATCCTTGACCACATCGCCCCTCCCTTACGATTATCTTAAGTCGATATTAATATGAATTTCAAAGCTTTTTTTAGAAAATTTCACTTTTTACTTAATAAATCCTGAGTCCACCGACGGTCACTAGCTATAGGGCGAGGCCAGCAGGTTTGACACCGTCCGTGGTAGATATCTTTTTACGAGCAGGACCAGACCATGATTCCGCCTGCCAAAAACTGTGCAGATCAGAAGCTTGATAGATTAAACCAGCTCCATCTTGAGCAAGTATAATGTTACCCGAAAAATCACTTAACATTGGATGCGCAGGTATTGTCAGCACTTGGCGTCCAAATTCAAGGGCATGATGCACAGTAAGCATTGTCCCGCTTTTTTGCCCCGCTTGTAATACAAAACAAAAACTGCCAAGAGCAGCAATAAGCCTATTTCTTAAATAAAAAAAACTTTTTTGCACTTTTTGATTTATTTCGAATTCTGAAATGAAACAACCATTATAATATAAAATTTCATTTTTTAAATCAGTCAAGTCATCTGGATAAATTTGATTTAAGCCCGACGGTAATACAACAATCGTTGGAACCTGAGCCTTCACTGCACATAAATGTCCTGACTGATCGACACCTCTGGCCCCACCACTGACTAGTGTCATTTTTGATTCAGTTAAAAATTGAAAAAGCTCTGTCTGTATCCAACGCTGTGTTAATGGATGACATTTTCTAGAACCTACAACCGAAAACATTTCAGTTTGCTTCCAGATCGGAGCACCAATGTATTCTAAAAATAACGGGGGTTCTTTCATCATATAAAATATCTCAGGATAATTCTCGTGAAGTGGATAGGTATACGAGATCTGATTTTTTTCTAATACGTCCAGATAGCATTGAATTTCTTTTTTTTCAAATTCTTGAATTTGAAAATTTTCTGTTTTTTTGATGATCGATTCCGGATTTCGAAACCGATTTTTTCTTTGTAGCCATTTAAAGTAGATTGCATTTGTCATGAATCAATCAATGGCAAATAACAGGCCAATATATATATATGCCCAAATTATTCGATGTTTATCTTGGGTTCAGGCATTGGCACATCAACTGTTTTGGTTGCTAGGTCATCGTTACCCAACACACGATCACCAATATTGATTAATTGACTAACCGCTGTTAAGTAACCAATCGAAAAAGTTCCCATTGTTTGTACGACTCTTAACTTTCCAACAACGGCATCGACCTCTTCAGAAAAAATGTTCAAATTCAGTCCTACTGAATTAGTTTGAGCATCAGAATTAATAATTACAAACTGATTTAAATTAAAATAATTTTGGCGCTCAGCTTCTACGCTTTCGATCAATTGTGGCCCTTGGCCAATAACTTCTGTAGGTGCAATCAAATTTTTTATTTTTTCTTCGGATACAATCAATGTATCTGAATTTATTAATTGCAAACATGATTTAATCCTCATCTGAGAGGCGTCACCAATTTCAGCGCTACCGATGACTTTATAAATGTAGGTCTTATGTAATCTTGAAACTTCGCTTGATAGTCGTTCTACAATAAGATGTTTGCCCACTGAAGCCGTCGGATTAACCTTGAGCATTTTTTTAACAAATTGATTCTCGTGACAAATCAGACTGTCCACTTGATCTGCGGACGCACGATAATCTGTCGTCAATTGTGACGACGATAAGATATATGGATTTTGCGGTATCACCAGATTCGGAGTCTTTGTTTTTTGAATATCAATTAGTATTTGATAACGTTTAGACTTTAAAAAATATTCTTTACGACGCACCAGCGGCAGACTGTCTGGAACAGGCTGTGGCAGATTTAAATTTTTATTTTTCTTGCCCCATTGATTTTTGATATTAAACTGTTCAAACTCTGTCAGTTGCGGCGAATAATCACGGCCATCAAGACTTTTCTCGAATGATGTCACATTAGAACCAGTCACTTCACCTAAACTCATTGTCGGCAGACTCGTACCTTCTGCCGGAAAAAAATATATTTTTTGTCCTGGATATATCTGATGAGGATTAGCAATCTGGGTGTGATTAAGTGCCCAGATTTTTGGCCAAAACTGACTATCTCCGAATAACGTCCGACTGATTGATTCAAGAGTATTGCCCTTTACTACGGTAAACACTTCGACTTTGCGACCACTAGTAACGCTTGCCCAGAGCTCTGCCGATGTGGGCTCGATACTATATCTTCGGTAAATTTGATTTAATTTTTTTTCAACTGTCAAATCTAACTGATCAGAATGAAGTGTTTGTGTTTTTTTTTGCTTTGAATGTCTCTTTTTATTTTTTTTAGTTATATTTTTGCGAGTTAAATTAGCCTTGAGCTTTGGCTCAGTTTTTTTTTCCGAACTAATTTCTGGATTAACTTGATCCATAGTCGTAGTTGACTTTTTCTGCTCGGTGTTTTTTTTGTGCGAAGGTGAATTCAGTATAGTTTTGATATCTTCGAGTACGGGCTCTTCATCTTCCTTAAGACTTTCTTTTTTCAATGGCAATGGATCTAAAGGATCAGGGTCAGCAACAAAAGAGCTGCTTTCTTTCTGAAGATCATCAATCCGTGGACGCGTTAGTGGCTCTGTACTGGGTTTTGCATTAACGTTCGAAGCTGTTTCCGCCCGAAGACTGAGCGTCACAACCAAACATGTAATAAAAACTTCAAAAGCTATTTTCATGAATTACTTAACAACCTGCCCGCTTGTTTTCAATGTTTTTGAAATCAGTCTTGCCTTATTTAAATTATATATTGCTGGCTTTTCGAAACCCATTTTTTGATAGATTGCTGATTTATCAAGTAAAGCCAACGTAGCTTCTTTGGATTGGCTGAAATTTTTAATAATGTAATTATATCTTTTGATCGCAAGAATATAATTTTTTTGGTCGCGACTTTCACGAGCCATCATTAAAGCTTTTTCTGATTTTTTTTTCGGCATTATTTGTCGAAAACCTGTCAGTTTTTCAGTTACTGTTCGCGCCTCAAACATTGGCACATTTTTTTGATTTGGTATGGCTGAAAAAACAGTTTGCATTGATAAAATACACACCAAAATAATTAATCTTTGAGTTTGTTTCATATCTTAAATACCTCAGTATTATTAAACTGAAGCTTTGCTATTTTTTCAACAAACCTTAAACAAGTTATCCACATAAAGTGTTTATAACCCCTCAATCTAGACTTTAGACCCGTTGATTATCAGCATTTTCAGCGAAATGCATCCACATTAATCATGCCTAAAATATTGAAATTATTAACTATTACTATTATTTTACAAAAATCTGTTATGATTTCGATAAAAATCTTAAATCAACGCAATAATTTTAATCAAATTCTAAAAATAGTGTGCATTATTTTTTGCTATTCAAGTGATGATCTTAGTTCTTTTGCTGTTATTTTTAACTTACGTGAGTTATCAAATTCGATTTTCGATTTTGACAGAACTGATTTTACGATCAAATGACCTGCACAATACCTGTTTAAATCTGTTACCCAAAAATCCACAGACACAAGCCCTATTGCAGGCTCTTGTTTGTGGTCACAACTTTGAATCTTTTGAAACCGCTCAATTATATACCAGCTCGGGATTGATTCACTTGTTTGTGGTTTCAGGGTCTCACCTACTTTTGATTTTTAGGGTTTTAGATTTTATTTTCAAAAAAATTGAACTCAGACATTCTAAAAAAATAATTTTATCTTTACTGTTTTTATATGCTGCCGTTTGTCTTTTTAACCCGCCAGTAACACGAAGTCTTGTCGGACTAATTCTAATTGATATATTAAGTACAAAAATAAAATATTGGCCTAAAGATTTTGTGGTGCTATTGGCAGGATTGTTTTGTCTCATGCTATCACCAAGTTGGGTTTCATCCCTTAGTTTGCAAATGAGCTGGCTTGCCGCTTTGGGGATTGTATTCAATCAACGCTATCTTAAAAATTCGCGCAAACTGACACAACAAATGCCCTTTTATATTTTTTATACTCTGACCTTTTCAGCCCTCGGCTTTCCGCAAATAGCTATCATTGTTATTTCGCTATTTTTCACCCCAGTACTTGAATTTATTTTACTGCCATTGGCTTTTTTAGTTCTGGCATTCCCCTTTTGCGACCCCCTCTTTGAGATTGTTATCACTGTACTTAATTTTGTTTTATCACATCTGGAATTATCAACAAGTGATGTGATTACACCTTTTGAGAATACGATCGTATTTAACTGGTATCTTATATTTTTGATTCAATTGTTTTTACATTTTAACAATAAGAAAACATAAAGGATGTTATGCCACTTTTAATATTTTTAATTTTATTTTTTAAAATGAGCACTGCAAACGCCCCCAATCAATTTAATCAATGGATCATCTGGAACGTGGGCCAGGGCCAATGGGTCACGAAAATCACAAATGATACCTGTACTCATTTTGATTTTGGCGGTGAAGTTTTTTCTTTAAAAAAAATAAAACCTTTATTTAACAAAAATTGTAAACATAAAATAAATCAACTTTATTTATCACATGCTGATTGGGATCATTATGCATTTTATAATTTCATCTTACAAAACAGCACGAAAACCTGCTGGAAGCTAAAGCCCGACGAGCCACTTAAGAAATTAAATTTAGAAATCCCCTATTGCTCTAAAGCCTACCCTGATTCAAAAACAGATATTCTATTTTATGATCAAACCCCAAAAAACAGAAATGATACATCCACGGTCATACAAAAAGAAGGTTTTCTAATTCCTGGTGATTCAACAATTAAACAAGAAAAAAAATGGGTGAAAAATATTTCTGCGGATCAACGAATAGAATTTTTGATTCTAGGTCATCATGGCAGCCGCACCAGCACCAGTGATTTACTGTTGTCTAGGTTACCAGACTTAAAAATGGCCATTGCTACCAGTCGCTTTAAAAAATACGGCCACCCCCACAAAGATGTCATCGAAAGGCTACAAAAACATCATTTAAATGCCATTCGAACTGAATCCTGGGGTTCAATTTTGATTCAGTAAAAATACATTAACAAGTACCTGGGGCTCATCACCTTAATTGTTATTATGGAGATCAACAAACATGAATATTGAATCAAACAAAGATTTAAAATCTTTTCTAGAAACGAGAGTCGGCCCATTCACATTTGTAATGTTTATGCGATCTGTTCGCGGATTGCACGACATGACGCAATCTGAAGCTGCAAAATTGCTTGGCATGTCGAAAGGCACACTTTGCGATATTGAAAAAGGGCGCCAACTTGTGAGCGTAACGTTAGCTAAAAAAATTGCAAAAAAATTTAAATACCCCGAAATTGTTGCGATACAAGCTTCACTGCAAGATCAACTGCGCAAAGCCAAACTAAAGTACACAGTTCGACTGGTGGCTTAAAAAGTCAAGATATCAAAGCCTGTTTCAGTGACAACAACAACGTCTTCGATTCTGATACCAATTCCGTCATATTTTGTATTCGTATTTTTAATGTATAATCCGGGCTCTACTGTGAAACACATTCCTGATTTTAATAGAATAGGCTGACCATTTTTATCGATTTGAGCATAATTATCATGGACATTGCGACCGATCCAATGTGAAGTTTTATGCGGATATATTTTTTGAATATCGTATTTACCACGAAGCTGTGTCCGATCCAGTCCACGACAGAGCGAATCTTTGGCGATCTGATGCAATGATGTTAAACTTTGATTTTTTGAAATCGAATTTAAAACCTCCAACTGTGCCGCGCGTACTATATTATAAATTTCATTCTGAGGCGCAGAAAATTGACCGTTAGCAGGCCAGGCTCGCGTCATGTCAGAACAGTATCCGTCATATTTTAAACCCATATCAATCAATACCAAATCATGTTCTTCGATTTTTTTTTCAGTAGGTACGGCATGCAGAATTAATGATCGCACACCTGAACCCACGATCACTGGGAAAGCCAATTCATCCACATTTAATGATCTGATACTTTTCATAATAGCATCATGGATTTGCAATTCAGACATTCCAATGACATTCATCTTCCGAATAAACTGATGAACTTGGGAAATCAATTGGCAGGACTTTGTGATTTTTTTAATTTCGTCGTTTGTTTTAATATCATTCATCGTTGCTCCTTATAAATTAATATCGTGCAAAATGAACTTTTTTATAATAGTTTTTATATAAGTACCTTATTTAGGTACTTATATACGAAAAAGAGGCTCGCCTTGGAAACCCAACAGATTTTAAAAGCGCTGAAATTAATCTTAAAAAATAAGAAAATGAACTACACTGATTTGTCGAATCAATTAGGACTTAGCGAATCAGGATTAAAAAAAATGATGACATCCAATGATATTTCAATTCATAGATTAAATAAAATTTGTCAAATCATTGATATTTCCATGATTGATCTATTGAAGCTGAGCCAAACACAAGTTATTGAAAACATTGAATTCACAGATCGGCAGACTGCATTATTATTAAAAGATAGCTTTGCGCTGATGATATTTTGGATGCTGACGATCGAAAGAAAAAGTCCACTCGAAATCAAAAAGTCCGAGAAAATTTCAGCAGCCGATTTTCAAAAAATTTTATACAAATTGGAATCTGTCGACTTAATAAATACAAAGGGACAGATTACAGCAACCCATAAAGGTCTTTACAGATGGGGTGATTCAAGCCCACTGGTTCAAAAAATGAATTCTGAATGGTCAAAATTGACGTTAGAAAAATCTTTAAAAAAATCTGCACATCATTTTCACAGACTTTCTTACGTACAAATTACAAAAAAAGATCGTGATAAAATCATCGAAAAAATTTCAGACTTAATGAATGAAATAGCAAATTTGCATCAATCATCAAAATACGAAAAGAATCAAGATCAACTTGTGCCTTTAAGCATAGTTATTGCTTCAACTGGTTCAGGATTTTTTGACAGAGATTAGTATCTATGTTGGAATCAAGAAAGTATTAAAACCGTTACAGAGCTTTTAAATTTGACCAAATAATAAAAATAAGAATAATAATCCTTAAAACCATTAAAGTGATCACTAAAAACCTTCGAATAGATACATAGTGACTTGTATTCATTCCGGAGTTCGTCCTTTCTCGGAGGCGAAGTCCATCTATAGCGAATCTTGCGGTCAGCAATATTCGCTATAGCTTTTTGTGTGCCATGATCATAAAAAAAGGGAATGATTTTCATCATTCCCTTTTTTTGTATTTTAAATCTAAAATTTAAAAACTAGATCTTATACGGACGATATTCCATACCTAAATCTTTGGCGACAGGCTCGTAACATACATAACCGCC
>JAYVKY010000251.1:0-3453 GCA_043767965.1 Pseudobdellovibrionaceae bacterium | reverse complement strand
ATTGGGATGGAGCTTTTGGGAATAGACATACTGCTGATTTAAGCACTCAAGATGCTCTAGGTTTTAATAATTTTATTCAAACCAATTCAAAAGCAGTATGAGCCGTTATCGTCATTTAAATCCTAAGAGATTTTCATCAAGCTTTGTCAGTGGCCGACATAATGAAGGCATTAATGATCCACTCGGTTTCGCTTCTGCCACACAGACCCTTCAAATGAATAGTGATCTCACAAACTATAACGGAGTTCGGGTTGCAACAATGATACAAGCATTGCCATTCTATCAGGCTTTCAAGTTCGCAATCACAGGTGCATTTTTTGGATGCGCTTCGCCATCTGAATTTATGACTGAAGATAATTTTCAAAAATTACGCAAGCAGATAAACTTCGGAAACAAATTTTCATCTATAGACGCTCAAGAAAGTACAAAGAAAAAATTTATTGATCTTGTTCAGATTAAAAAAAGAGGTAGTTTTGGGAGTGCAACCAGCCTTATACCCAATGGTGTACAAGAGTGCGCTTTGAATGGACTTGATTGTTTGGCCTTTCATCAAAAATTTTGGGATAATGACCCAATACTTTTTGGACTTGCCGTTGATACTATTGAAAAACAAGGCTACGATCGGATGGTACCCGAGTCTGCTGTTTTACGATTAATTTTCGAAGGACAAGGCATAGATATGAGCAACTGGTGGGCCGACTTTCGCCAGCCGACATATCGCACGAACGCTGGCTTTGCAAGTGACTGGAGTTTCTCACTACAAAATTTAGATCCTTCAATCCCAAAAAAAATTGAATTTATATCTGATCAACAATATTGTGATCAACTTAAACCTCTGAGCCGATCTGCTATGTCTAACTATTCAATTCCAAATTTACCAAACCCTATCGACAAACCATCAGTGGATTATCCCGCTGTATTTAAAAATACATGCGCTAAATGTCATGTGGAACAACAAGTTGCTCCACGAATCCCATTTGATAATCAAGTTAAAATGAATGCGTGGGTTCAGTTAGATAAAAATCTCAGTAAAATTCAATATCGTGTCTATGATGCAGATGAATTCAATAGTATGCCACCAACAAGAGTATTAACGGATGTTGAACTGCAACAGATCAATCAGTATTTAATTCAGTTTCGATAACAAATTGGGGTTATGTTCGTCCCATAAAGTTTTAAATATGATCAGAATAGGGATCAAAATCACTGGGTAAAGTATTGGTCCAATCTGTCGGTTGGCAATACTGGAGCGCGTATACAACCTCGAGCTTGATCCGGTCAGGGTCCTCAAAAAACACGGCATAATAGGATTCATCCCCATCAGGTTTTTTTTCATAAAGACAGTCGATATTATTTTTAATCAAAACATTATGATATAAGTTATCGACTTCATCTTTTGATGACGCATAAAATGCAATATGATTTAGCCCTGTTCGCTTGCGATGAAATCCAATAGTCACGTATTTTTCTTCGGTCGGACAAATACAAATTTTCATAAAACCATCACAATAGGTCGTAAATGTTTTTTGACAAACCAGTCGTTTCCAACCCAACGGAATTAAAATTGTGTCATAAAATTTTATACTTTTTACGTAGTCTGAAACATTCAAATCAATGTGGCTGAGTTTTGTCATTTGGAATCTACTTTAAGCGTACTTCGCTGAAAGTCAAAATTGATCTGATCATTCATAAATAAATAAATCTAATACATAGTGCTGTAATATACTGTACTATGTATTAGTGGATAAAGAATGTAAAGTTTGGTAGGTAAATAAATATGATTATTAAAGATGCCAACCGTGTTTTTGAAAAAAATAAATGGAATTACTAAAGCCGCACTTTGCGAAGTTGAAAAAGGCCGCACGCTTGTCAGTCCTAAAGCTGCTGTACGCTATGCTAAACAAGCCGGTTTTTCAGTCACCGTAGCCTTTGAGGCGTGTTTACAAGATCAGCTTCGAAAAGCCAATATTAAAAAACGTATCCGCATCGAAGATGCGACTTAGATATTTTTAATTTTAGCTACCGAATCACCAAACCTGGCCGAAAGGCGCACCGAGATGTCGTTTAAATTAATCCAATAATAATGAAAATTCATTTTTTGATCACTGCCACCACCACTGACCTTATGTGTCCACTGATCGGGAACTGTATCGGATATTTGCAAACAGAATACGTAGCGTTTTAAATATTTTTTTGACCCGTCTGAAAAAAATAAATATTCGTCAATTTTTTCTATATTTTTAAAATTTTTCAATCCCGATTCTTCAAATACTTCACGCAATATAGCATCTTCAATTTTTTCTGAGCCATCAACAGATCCTGCTGGAACCTGTGTCCCTGCATCCGCAAATTGCAAATCGTGATCAAAAACCAATAATTGATTTTCGGTGTCTTTTTTACGAATCACATAAGCAACGACTTTGTGTTGAAATTTAAAATCATCCGAAATTGAAAGCAGAACATCAACCCAGTATCTGCGAATTAGCTCATGCGTTTCAACATCAGGAATACGATTTTCTAAATCCGCTGCAAATTTTTCAATAACCTTCCATGATGGAATATTCAGATCACTGCAAGTCACAAGTATTTTTTGAAGACCTAAATTTTGACAATACATTAAACCTTGTCTGAAAATTTCAGTGGCATAGCCATTTTTTCGATACCTGGGACTGACCGCGTACCCGATGTGACCACCCCGAATTAGCAATTCATCATTTAATTTGTGCCTGACATTAAGTCGCCCGACAATTTCCCCGTTCACGAAAGCATACAGCATTGTTGAAGGAACATGCGTTGCTGAAATTTTATTGGTCCGCCAGGGCTGATAAGTGATCAGTGAAATTCATCCCAGGTTTCCAAATAAAAGAATACCACCTCATATCTTCGTTTGGCCAAGCTTCTGAACCTTTAACAAAAGCTATTTCATCATTGGAATTTAATTCACGAAGAATCAATTGATTCATTTAAGCTCTCGAATAGGATCAATATTTTTAATCATCAATAAACAGGGGTTATGCTCATCCCATAATGTTTTAAAAACTTGAACTGGCACAAATCCGACGCCCAAATAAAATTGCCGTGTTTTTTCATATTCTTCATTAACACGAAGTTCCGACAATGTTTTAACAATCAAATATTTGAAATTTTTATCGGCTAAATATTTTTCAGCTTCAGAAATTAAATTTTTACCAATACCGTTTTTATGAAATTTCTGAATCACCCCAATCACATGAATTTCTGCTGTAAATGGATTATGTTCGTAAATAGAAATAAAACCTGCCAATTCATGATTGACGTAGCAGGCCCAGGTCTGCATCGTTTTAACTTCATTTACAAAATCAACAATAGCTGATTCAATACCGAACCATTTTGGTAAAGCGCGAAGTATTATGTTACATATTTCGCTTCGTTCATCTGGTGAAGTAATTATTTTAATCGTTAAATCATTATTTA
>JAYVKY010000250.1:0-5434 GCA_043767965.1 Pseudobdellovibrionaceae bacterium | reverse complement strand
TGGTTTTGAATTTGATATTCCAGATTCATTTCTGTTTGAAAAAGGATCATCAAAACCAAAAGGCGAATTCATTACTGTTATGGAAAAACTAACTGCGGTAACGCTAGGGCTTGAAGATGCTGAAATTAAAATAACATCAGCACTATTTATTCAATTAGTTCCCGAGCAAACACAATTGGCGACAGAAAAAGTTGCGCAACAGCGTTTGGATATGGTCAGAAACAAAATAGCAGCTACTTTTGAGCATTCTTCGAATTTTATTAAAGGTGCTATTAATATTAAAGATAAAAAAAATGATGTGTCTATTGATAAGTTAATTGGTTTTATTCGAATCAGTATTAAGCAAAAAGCATCATCTGATCCGAATAAAAAACATCGTCCGCTTTCAAATTTTTTTGGAGGAAAAGATTCATCAAAAGGTGTTTATGATAATTTTGCCAAACAGGCCTCAGAACAGAAAGAGGCTCATGAAGGTCATCCTGCCGAAGGCCGTGATCCGAACTTATCAAACCCGGCTGATGCTGAAATTATAAAAATTGACACCGAATCAACCCCGCAGGGTGAATAGTGCAATTTAATATATCCAAACATTGGTCAGAATACCCTGTCGTTGCTTTTGATACAGAGACCAGTGGCCCGTATCCGATCGAATCTGAAATTATCGAGCTGGGTGCAGTGAAATGGTTTAAGGGAAAAATTATTGCTAAATTTCAAACTTTATTGAAGCCATCAGCACTTTTGCAACCCGATAATATACGAATTCATGGCATCACCAATGAAATGGTTGCAGAGGCTCCGTTGATGAATGATCAAATTCTTAATTTTTGTGAATTTATTGATAATTCGATCTTAATTGCACATCATGCACCATTTGATTTGGGTTTCTTAACACTTGATATTGAACGTGCTGGTTTGAAATTTCCGAACTGTTATCATTTGTGTACAAGCTTAATTTCAAGAGCGCTTTTGACAACATCAAATCACAAATTACAAACAATGATCAAAGAATTAAAGCTTGTTGGTGGCGAAGCACATCGAGCCTATGATGATGCCTATGCCTGTCTTCAGGTTTTTCAAAAATCTTGCGAGAAGTTGGGCGAGCACGCAACACTTGAAAAATTATCTGCAGTGCAAATTAAAAAAATAGAATGGCAAAATTACAGAATTTTCTCATTAACTGATGAAAAAATAAAAAATTTATTAAAAGCAGCTCAGCAAAAGAAAACAATTCAAATTGTTTATGCTGGGGGATCAACTAAATCAAAACTACGGCCAATTACAGTTTTTGGTATTGTTCGAAACCCAGACGGTGATTATGTGAATGCACTGTGCGGAATAGACAATACAAGAAAAAGATTTTATATCACTAAAATTACAGATTATGATATCGTCGATTAATTATTTCTGATCATCTGAATATTCAACAACCTCTATTGTTTTTTGAGAATTCCAGAGAATAATTTTTTCACGAACCTGTTCGGCCAGTCGCTCTAAGTGTATAAAATCGTCACCGGCACGCAGTTTCAGCGCCTGACCTGATTTCGTCAGACCTTTGCCCTCGAGCACATCTTTTAAATATCGTTCAAAGGCATAAACAGGGCCAGCAATTCGATGTGAAATAATCTTTGCGATGATGAATAGTGTTATAGAAAAAGCTAATACTAAAATTAAAAATGAATACAAATAGGCTTCAGTATACTGGTTAACTGCCCCAGGATTATGGCCCAAAACCTCAGTTAGGGTAATTTTTAAATAAGTGTATGAAAACACAAGGCTGATCAAGGTCAACAGTAATCCCGTAACCACAAATACGGCCGCATATTTAATTTGAAATTTTTTATTCACCCAAAAAGTTTGCCTCGAGTTTTGATCTGGCCATAAAAGGTGACCTTGTTTCAGCAGTGACAAAACAATAAAAATATAACCAGCCCATTGGATCATATCTGCGACGTTCCAAACAGGTGAATGCCAAAAGCCTATTTGAACAGACAAAAAGTCGATGACAAATCCGTAGACGGTGCGATCAATAACATTACCCAAGATGCCGCCAATCAATAACGATAAACCGACACGCAGATAAATAATTCTAATTGGGATAATATACTGAAGAAAACAATAAATACTTAATAGGAAAAAACCACTTGTCGAAAGACTCACAATTCTTAAAAAAGCAGGCAGGCTTGCAAATAAGCCTAACATGGCCCCATGATTTTGAATTAAAACCAGATGAACTGGTCCATACCATGTTTCGCGCATGTGCATCGAATATGATTTTGTGAATTGGTCTAATAGAATCACTAAAAATAAAGACGCAACTACTAAAACCCAATCTTTTGTTTTCATTAAAATATTTTGCAGCTAGTATGGTTTAAATGAAACATGTATTTTTATTTTTTTGGTGTCTTTACTTTAGTCTAGTTGCATATGGGACAGACACAGCATTCAATTCAAATATTCAACAGATTATTCAGAAATATGGAATTAACAAAGACCAGCTTGGTATAGAAATTTCATTAGGTTCAAAAAAAATATTCGCTCTAAATTCAGATAAAAAATTTATTCCAGCTTCGGTTACGAAAATACTAACATCATACGTTGTTCTTAAAAATTTACCTTTGAATTATAAATTTAAAACAGAATTATTTTTTGATGGTACAGATTTATATATTAAGGGTGGCGGTGATCCCAGTTTCGTTTCCGAGAACATGTGGTTTTTAGTTAACGAATTTGTTCGTAAAAATACGAAATCAATTCATGATATTATTGTCGACGACACATTATTTGATCAAATAGGTTATGATCAAAGTCGCGAATCTATTCGAGTGGACCGGTCCTATGATGCCCCAGTTGGCGCAATGAGCTTTAATTGGAATTCAGTTAATATCTTTGTAAAACCAAATCAAAAAAATCAACCAGCAACGGTTTACTTAGACCCTGAGAACCAATATTTTAAGTTGATCAATAAAACGAGTACGAACGACAACAAATCGGCCAAAGACCTGATTATTGATGTTCAGGTGGAAAAAAAAACGATTATTGTCAGCGGTGATGTGCATTCAAAAGCAGAAGAAAAGGCCTATTATAAAAATGTTTCAGATCCTGCAATGTGGACGGCTGAAAATTTAAAATCATTTTTATCTCAGAGGGGAATAGTTACTACGGGGAAGTTACGGACTGGAGTGGTGCCATCCACTGCAATTAAAGTGGCAACAAGTGAAAGCAAAAGTATCAATCAAATTCTTACTGATATGAATAAATTTTCGAATAACTTTGTTGCAGAAATGTTAACAAAAAACCTTGCGGTTCAGACCGGTGAAAAGCCGGCCAAATTATCGACGGGCATTGAAGTGATCAGAAAAGAGTTAAAAAAAATAGATCTGGGTGCGACAGATCTTTATATTGAAAATCCATCGGGATTTAGCCGTGATAACAAGTTTACGCCAAAGGGATTAAATACAGTTCTTGAAGTTATTCAAAATGATTTTCAAATTTTCTCAGGCTTTCTTGAAAGTTTGCCTATTTTGGGAATTGACGGCACGCTTAAGAAAAGAATGAAAAATTCGCAGATCGAAGGACTTGTCAGGGCCAAGACGGGCTACCTTGATGGCGTGATTGCTATGTCAGGTTACGCCGGAAGACCAAATGGCGAGGTCTTGCATTTTACTTTCCTGTACAATGGTCCACGTGATATGAAATTAATTCACGAAGCTTTTGATCAAATACTCATTCAAATACTAAAATAAGTATGTGAAAGTACTAACTCGGATATTTTATTTTATTTTATGGATTGTCATTTCGGTGCCTGCAGTGGCGACTGTTAAAAAATGGTCATCATCATTGCCGCAGAGGTCGATATTCAAAACGGAATCAAAGTTGCAAAAGCGGATTCATTTTTGGGTGGATATATATTCAAAGTATACAACATCACAGGGTGTTTTTCATAACGTCAATAAGCCCGAACTTGTTTATGGCGAAATTGATTTGTCGGATATTATGAATAATTCTGTCCTTAGTGAGTCTGAAAAAAACAGACAAATTCAAAAATCTATACTTAAGCAACGAAAAAAAATACTTGTTATGTACCGAATTAAAAATCAAAATAGTGTTCGCCTGCAAATGGGTTTAAAAGACCGTATGCAAAAAGCATTCTATTTATCTGGCAAATATTTACCGATGATGGAAAAAGTATTTCAAGAAAAAAATATTCCAACGGAATTGACTCGAATTGTATTTGTTGAAAGCTCGTTTAATATTTTGGCGCAATCTAAAGTCGGAGCAAGTGGTTTGTGGCAAATTATGCCTTCTGTTGCGCGCGCCGAAGGTTATATGCAAAAATACTATGATAAAAGAAATCACCCTTACTATTCGACATTACTAGCGGCCAACATGTTAAAACAAAACTATAGATCTTTAAAAAGCTGGCCATTGGCAATCACGGCCTATAATCACGGCCTGGCTGGTGTTCGACGCATGAAAGCCAAAGTCGGCAGCCAAGATATTAATAAATTGATCATGTCTCGTCGAAAAACTCAAAGCTGGGGCTTTGCCTCTGAAAATTTTTATCCCTGTTTTTTAGCTGTATTACAAGTTGAAAGAAACGCAAGCAATTTGTACGGTGTTGATTTGCTTCAATCAAAATCGCTAGATGTTAAAAATATTTATTTGAAAGTTGCCACCGATAAAAAAACTATTTTAAAATGGTATGGCGGCAGCATGCAGAAATTTAAATCGTATAATCCGCACCTGCGATTAGCCCAGTTGAAGCAACAAAAGTACTTGCCCGCTGGCGTACCCTTAGTTTTGCCTGTCAGTCATAAAATTTTATAGCTCTTGGCAGTGCTGGCTTAAATGCTGGGCCTTTTCGGGATAACGCATTTTTTTTGAAATCAATAAGCACTTTGTTGGATTCAATTCCGACTGAAACTGCCTAACGCATTCAAAGACGGCTTCGTCATGATTAATTGCAACTGTAAATTTATTTGCCGCTGACAAGCAAGTATTTACTTCGGAAAATTCAGAAACTTCAAAAAAACAGAATTGTTTTAAATTTTCTTTTGATAGATCGGATTTTAATTTTTCACATTCCTTAAAACAATTATTCATATTTAGATTTTTAATATATTTTTCCGCACAAGTTTTTGTCGTTTCTGATGCGCTCGCCAAACATTTTTCAATTGGGCTTGCAAAGCTAGTTGCTGAAGTGAATATTAAAATGGCTATAAACATAAGTTTCATAAAATTAGACTTTCCACTTATTTAATGACAAGTATTTTTGGGTTTTTCTGTACGGCCTGTATCAATTCCATAAGCCAAGCTGGCTCATCACCTTGGTTTGTTAAATAGTTTTGGTTAGAAGTTCCGATCCAGTCCCAGCATCCCTTGGGATTGTAGGGGTAATTGGTGACAGAAATTTTTGTTTGCGGAAATAAAACCA
>JAYVKY010000249.1:0-2581 GCA_043767965.1 Pseudobdellovibrionaceae bacterium | reverse complement strand
CGCCAAGATTTATGCGTTTTTCATCTAAAGAATGTATAAATTGATTTAACGTCGGGCGAAATTTTTTAAGATACCCGAGCGTTTCTTTTGTATACGTGCCGCGACCTGGGCATATAACAACAATACGCTCTTTTTTAATTTCCTGATTCATACAGTGGTTCTTCCTAAAAGCGAAAGACAGCCTTCGACAATTTCATTTTTAGAGGGCAGTCCCGCCGCTGCAGCGACACCTAAGGTAATAAAACAATCATGAGCAGCAATAACTTTGATCTTTGGTAAAAGTGGTAAGTGTTCGACCATCATGCTGACCAAAGCTTCACTGAGTGATCCTGTTTTTCGACATTCATCGACGATAAGAACTTTTTTGTCGTTTTTTAATTCATTGATCAAACCCACTTGATCAAGAGGCGCAACCCATCGAAGATCAATCAGTTTGCATTGAATATTGTATTGATCTTTCAATATTTTTTCAGCCTGCTTTGAAAAATAAAAGCCATTGCCGTATGTTAAAATAGTTACATCGGTGTCATTTTTTTGGCCACAGACGCCGAATTCGCCGATTTTAATTTCTTCATTTATTGCGGGATAAGGAAAGCTCCAGCCCTTGTCGTCCACCTTATGCAGATCCTTGGTCATGTACAGCGCAATCGGTTCAATAAAAACAATGACTCGACCTTTTTCATAAGCTTCTCGAACGCAGGCACGCATCATTTTGACAGCATCCGCCCCGTTTGAAGGAACGGCAATAATAAGGCCGGGTATGTCTCTGAAGATAGCCAGTGAGTTGTCATTATGAAAGTGGCCGCCGAATCCTTTTTGGTAAGGCAGTCCAGCAACGCGAAGAACCATTGGATTCGTAAACTGCCCCTGAGAAAAAAAGGCAAGTGTGGCGGCTTCTCCGCGGATTTGATCTTCGGCATTATGAACGTAGGCCAAAAACTGAATCTCGGGTATTGGTATAAATCCGTTTTGCGCCATTCCTAAGGCAACACCTAATATCGACTGTTCGTCTAATAAAGAATTGAAAACGCGCTTTGGACCAAATTTACTGACCAAGCCATCAGTCACGTTATAGACACCACCCTTTTGCGCCACGTCTTCGCCGAAGATCAACGTGTTTGGATAGCGTAAAAGAATATCTGCAAGCCCATAGTTAATCAGCTTAGCCATGTGCTGTGGTGTTTTTAACTTTAAATACTCGCGACCAAATTTTTCTTCTCGCAAAGCTTCATCAACCTGTGCGGGAGCCTGTTTGGGGCGAGCACACGCGATCAAAGATTCGCTAATCTGTTGGGCCTGAAGTAACTTTGGTCTGTCGATGGCATATTGCCCGATATGATAAACACGTTCGCGCGTTCGTTCATAAATTTGAATGATTTCTTCACTTGAAAGAATATTATTTTCAATCAGAATTCGTGCGGAATGTAAAAGTGGATCATTAAATTCAAGAGCTTCGATTTTTTCTAATGTTGAATAACCAAATTCCATATCAGAACCTGCGTGACCCAAGATTCGAACAGTTTCCATGTGTAAAAAAGCAGGCTTGCGTTTTTGTCTGACATGGTTTTCAACCTGTTTTGTCTTTACGTAAACATCAAGTAAATTTAAGCCATCCGTTTTAACGTAATATAATTCGGGTCTGTTTGAAAAATTATTTTCAATCCAATTTGGTGGTGTTGAAACTGAAATACCAATACCATTGTCTTCGCAGGCAAAGACAATAGGCATCTTAATATTTTGATAGGCCGTCCAACAGGCTGCATTGATCGCACCAAGAGCTGTTGAATGATTTGCCGAGGCATCACCAAAATTACAAAATACAATGCTATCTTTTGTCATCAAGGAGGGGATGTTTAAATCTGCCGCTCTGGCAATTGAAAGTGCCGCGCCCATGGCTTTTGGTAAATGAGATGCGATCGTGCTTGTTTGCGGAGGAACTAAAAGGGGGTAACTGCCCCACACTTTGTGTCGGCCACCAGCAATGGGGTCTTCACGCGAAGCCACAAAAGATAACATAGTATCATAAATCACTGTTGAACCGGGAAGTTGCTTTGATCGTTGGATCATCATTGCGCCACTGCGATAATGCAAAAAAGCCATGTCGTTCAGGCGAAAAACCTGACCAAAAACAGCATTTCCTTCATGACCCGAGCTGCCAATTGTATAAAAACACTGATTTTTATTCTTCAGTATTCGCGCCAGCAAATCTAAATGTCGACTGATAACCTGGCTTTCGAATAAATCAATGAGCGCAAACGGAGTTAATCCAGAGTCTTTTAGTTTTATATGCGTTCGAGCCTGAGGTAGTTCCCCATTTCTCACGCGATGGCTAAAGTTTTCATCGACTATTTCAGCTCTGTTATACATATTATTGAAAAAATAATATCTGTTTGTCTTGCCTGAGGCTAGAGCTTTTGTTAAAAAATATATCCACAAACAGGAGATAAAATATGGCTGCTTACGAATCGCTCAATTATATGGATGAAGATTCTTTATTTGCTGAAGATGAACTGATGGTGCGAAATACTGTTCGCTCTTTTGTGACCGAAGAAGTCATGCCCGTTTTACAAGATGCCAATCG